>CAZIKS010000136.1:0-9890 GCA_964539795.1 uncultured Pirellulales bacterium | reverse complement strand
CTGCTCTACCCAGCGGTCAATAGGGTACTTATTAGAATACTATAAAAAAAACTTGTTATCAATAGCCACAAGGAAAATTTACAAATTTTTACGAATATCATCCGCAATCGCCTCAATTCTGCCTATTTCATATTTGTAAGCCGGCCAACGATTAAAAACAGCATCACCGGTATTTCGGGGTATTATATGAAAATGCAAATGAGCCACAAGCTGTCCGGCCGCCCTGCCATTATTGCACAAGAGATTATAGCCCTCGGAATTCATTCCTATTGCGACGGCTTTTGCAATTTTTCCAAGGCGTGAACATACGCTGCCTAAAAGTTCAGCGGGACAATCATGTAAATTTTCATAATGCTGCTTAGGGATTAGCAAAGTATGGCCATCACTGAGGGGGCCAATATCTAAAAAAGCAAGAACAACTTCATCTTCATAAACTTTAGTAACAGGAATTTCGCCTGCCGACATTTTACAAAAAATGCAATCATCCTCACTCATTACACAATTATCTTTCGAATAACAGGTTATTGCTCCGGTTTGACTTCAATCGCTTCATCATCGCTTTTGGGAACCTCTTCTGCGACCTCTTCAATATCTTCGGTCTTTTTCTGACGTCTTTTCTTAGTGGCGGCTTTGGTCTGCTTTTGCGAGCCCTCATCCTTTGCTACGAGCTGTAGCAATACCAACTGGCCGTTATCTCCCAGTCTCCTCAAAGACAGGCGGATAATTCTTGTATATCCGCCCGGTCTGTCAAGATAACGAGGACCAAGTTCACTAAACAATTTTCTGATTATAGTGTCTTTCTGAACTATTTTGCCGTCTTCTTCGATTACAATATCACGATTGCCAAGCAGGGCAATGGCCCGGCGTCTGGCCGACAACGTGCCTTTTTTGGCCAACGTAATCAATTTTTCCGCAAAGGCCCTTACCTCTTTGGCCTTTTCTATTGTTGTCGAAATTGTCTCGTGCTCAAAAAGCGAAGCGACCATATTTCGACGAACCGCCAAGCGATGCTCACTTGTACGACCCAATTGACGACCTGCTATTCTATGACGCATATTTCTAAAAGTCCTCTTGTATTATTGAACATTATTATCTACAATAGTCATTCCCAAAGATAAACCAATATCGGCAAGCTTCCTTTTGATTTCCCGCAAAGAAGTTTTACCAAAGCTTCGAATCTTCAGCAAATCAGGTTCCATCATTTTCACTAACTGGCCAACTGTTTCTATTTTGGCCGATTCAAGGCAGTTGTTTGCTCTGACGGACAGTTCCAATTCGGCAATGGGAATATTTAGTTTTTCGATCAACTCCTGGTCAACAGTTTTTTCTTCCAGAACGTCCTGTGCCTCGGTAACCTGGTCGACAATAGTTTCCTCACCAAGCTTAAAATACTGTATAAACGGATTGATATGCTTGCGCAATATCTTGGCCGCTTCTATTAATGCCATTTCAGGAGTAACGGTCCCATCCGTCCAAATCTCCAGAATCAGCTTGTCGTAATTGGTGCGCTGGCCCACCCGCGTATCTTCTGTTGCGTAGCGAACCCTCGTAACCGGTGAATACACAGCGTCAAGCAGAATTCTTCCCGTTTCCTGGTCAAACCTGTCGAGAGCTTCGATTCTTTCGGAAGCCGGTAAATAACCACGGCCTTTCTCTACCACCATTTCCATCTCAAAATTCAATTCCTTAGTCAAAGTAGCTATTACCGCATCTTTGTTTATCAGTTCTATAGCTGGGTCAGCAACTATATCTGCTGCCTTTATAACTCCGGCCTTGTCTACCGAAATTTTCATCGTTTTTGGTTCGTCACTATCAAGTCGAACAACAAGACTTTTGACATTCAAAACAATATCAGTAACATCCTCCATCACGCCGCTGATAGAAGTAATTTCATGGTCAACACCGGTTATCTTTATAGACGTTACAGCACTTCCCTCCAGAGAAGAAAGCAATACACGTCTCAGGCTGTTGCCAATAGTAGTTCCGAAGCCTCGTTCGAAAGGCTCGATAAAAAACCGGCCGTATTTATCACTCGATACTGTCGCATCTTGTTCAACGCTGGTCGGCAATTCCAAACCACGCCATGTAACTCGCATACATGCCTCCTATAAATGAGTTATTGACTATTGACAATCATCAATCAATTTTATCTCGAACAGAACTCCACAACCAACTGTTCCTCAACAGGAATCTGAATATCATCTCTGGTAGGCATCGCGACAATTGTAGCTTCAGGTTTCCCACGGTCCAATTGCAGCCAACTTTGCGTAGCAAAGTTGGGATTGCTTTCCAACTGGCGCTTTATTCTTTTGACACTTTTTTCAGAACCTTTGACAGTCATTTTATCACCTATCTTCGTAGCATAACCGCTGATATTAACTTTTCGACCGTTAATATAAATGTGGCCGTGCGAAATCAATTGTCTTGCGGCTTTGCGGGAAGGCGCAAAATTCAACTTATATACCACATTGTCCAAACGCATTTCCAGCAATTGCAGGAGCGTCTCACCTGTATTACCCTTTATCCGTTCAGCTTTATGGAAATATCTCATAAACTGGCGGTCAAGAAGTCCATAATATCTTTTCACCTTTTGCTTTTCACGCAGCCTAATCCCGTATTCACTGACCCTTCCTCTGCGCCAACTGTGCATACCAGGGGCCAAATTACGCTGTTTTTTTTCTATCGGACATTTAGCAGTTTCACATCTCGTGCCCTTTAGCATCAGTTTCATTGCTTCACGACGGCATTGCTTACAAGATGAATTAAGATAACGTCCCATCTTTTTTATTTATCTCCAAAAAAGTTTCTTCTTTTACACTCGTCTTCGTTTTGGGGGGCGACATCCATTATGCGGAAGCGGAGTAACATCTTCTATCGAAGCGATTCGCAAACCCGTCTGCTGAAGAGCAGAAATTGCGGATTCGCGGCCCGGGCCGGGCCCTTTAACCTTAATCTCCAGTTCACGCACACCATTACGCATTGCGGTACCGGCACAACGCTGGGCAGCCTGTTGAGCGGCAAAAGGCGTACTTTTGCGGGAGCCTTTGAAACCAACACAACCAGCCGAACTCGAACAAATCGTATCGCCCTCTAAATCCGTAATTGTAATCAGAGTATTGTTAAATGTTGCTTTTATATGTGCAACAGCCTTAACAACATTTTTCCTAAGTTTTCGTCTTGTACTTTTTGCCATTATCAGAAAAATCCTCGAACAACAAAATTACGCGCTCTTTTGCTCAACGCAATCGAGCTTTTACCGTGCTTCCTTCACACTTTTCTTACCTGCCACTGTCTTTCTCGGCCCTTTGCGAGTTCGTGCATTGCTCTGGGTACACTGACCACGAACCGGCAAACCTTTTCTATGTCGAATACCCCTGTAACAGTTTATATCACGTAATCGTGCAATATTTTGAGAAACCTGTCGGCGAAGCTGGCCTCCAACGATGTAATTACGGTCGACAATCTGGGTTATTCGACTAAGCTCATCTTCGGTCAGTTTTCCGGCTTTTGCAATCTTTTCAATCTTAGCCTCTTTCAAAATCTGTTCTGAGGTATGTTTGCCTATACCATGAATATAAGTTAATGAAATCCATATGGACTTATCACTGGGTATATCAACACCAACTATACGCGGCATATCAGATCCTCTTTCAACCAAGCACTAAAATAATATTTTGCCAAAACACTCATCATATCAAAAATCACCCCTGACGCTGCTTATGTCGCGGGTTCTTGCAAATTACCCGCACAACGCCTTTTCGACGAATAACCTTACAATTTTCACATATACGTTTTACCGAACTTCTAACTTTCATTTTCTCACAACCTAATGCTCGTTTCGTTTTGACTCGTCCGTCTATTCAGCCATTCAACTAATTACGCAGGACTATTCGGCCTCTATTCAAATCATACGGTGACATTTCAACCGTAACCATATCATCCGGCAGAATGCGAATAAAATGCATCCTCATTTTGCCCGAGACATGCGCCAAAATCTCGTGCCCGTTCTCCAACTGCACCTTAAACATCGCATTCGGCAAGGCTTCTATCACTTTTGCCTGCAATCTTATTGCATCTTTTTTTGCCATAGTCAGCATTCAGCGTATAACAATATGGTTTACACGCTATTTTTATTTTCAGTCAACACCTCACAACCATTTTTCGCTATCGCAATGGTATGCTCAAAATGAGCTGAGCATTTTCCGTCCTTTGTTACCACCGTCCATCCATCTTTTAAGGTTCGAGTGGAACTGGTTCCGGCATTAATCATCGGCTCCACCGCTAAAACCATCCCTTCTGTTAAAAGAATATCATTTGCCAGTAACTCACTGCTGACAAAGTTAGGCACTCTTGGGTCTTCATGCATTTTCCTGCCTATGCCGTGTCCAACAAAATCCTTTACAATCGAAAAACCTGCCGATTCGGCATAAGCCTGCATTTCAGCGGCTATCTGACTCCACTTAATACCCGGCTCAGCTTTGGTTATTACTATGTCGAGGACGTGTTCGGTCACTTCCATAAGCTTGCATTTATCCTCAGAAACCTTACCAATACCAATCGTAACAGCGGAATCCGCACAATAGCCGTCAAGCTTAACGCCGAAATCAACGCTCAAAATATCACCATCTTTGAGCTTTACAGTCTCGGAAGGTATTCCATGAACTATCTGCTCATTCAGCGAAGTACAAATCGCTCCCGGAAACGGATTTTGAGCATACGGATTTCGGACTCCCTTAAATAAACTCTCTGCCCCAGCTTCGACGGACATTTGCAAAGCTAAGTCGTTCAACCATGCGGTAGTTACTCCAGGCTCAGCCATTTTCTGTAATTTTGAAAGAACTTTTGCTACAACGGCACCTGCTTTACGCATCAACTCAATTTCTCTTTGGCTCTTAAGCGTTATAGCCATATCATTTTGTTTCGTCTCTATCCCTTCACACTTCAATCAGGGCATTCAGATTCCCAAATACCAAAGCACTCACTTCATCGGCACCATTGTTAGCGTCAATGTCATAAACAGTATTATTGTTCTTATAATAATCCACCACCGGCTTTGTCTGCTCGTGGTAGGCCCTTAACCGATTCTTCACCACCTCAAGACTGTCGTCCGGCCTTTGAATAAGCGCGGCACCGTCATTATCACATTCACCTTCTATTTTTGGTTTTAGGTTTTCAAGATGGTAAACCGCTCCACATTGAGGACAACTTCTTCTGCCGGTCATCCTCTCAAAAACTACCTGTTCATCTATATTTAAGTTCAACACAGCGTCTATTCTTTGCCCATTACCGGTCAATGATTCATCCAGCTTGACAGCCTGATTGACAGTCCTGGGAAAACCATCCAGAACGAAACCGGCCTGCGGCGCTTTACTTATCGCCTCGGCCATCATCTCAACTATAACTTCGTCCGGCACGAGACCACCCGAATCCATATAACTGCGGGCTTTTTTCCCAAGTTCGGTGCCAGCGGCTCTTTCCTGCCGTAAGATATCCCCGCTGGACAGATGAAGCAAGCCATACCTGACAGAAATGCGCTTACACTGTGTGCCTTTGCCTGCGCCTGGAGCACCCAATAAAACGATTCTCATGCGTATGCTCCTTTTATTCTGCCGGTCTCACTAAAGCCTTCATAACTGTGCATTAATAAATTGGCCTCGATTTTCTGAACCAAATCCAGTGAAACACTGACGACTATTAATAAACCCGTCCCGCCCAGAAAACTGGCTACTAACCAGTCAATTCCCAATAATATGGAAATCACCGACGGCACAACAGCAATTATAGCTAAAAAGGTAGCGCCAAAATAAGTAACCCTGGTCATCACCGTTTCCAGATATTCAGCCGTTCTACGACCAGGTCGAAGTCCGGGAATAAAGCTTCCTGAATCCCGCAGGTTTTTAGCCATTTCTTTGGGCTGAAACTGTACCGTTACCCAGAAATATGTGAACGCAAATATCATTAGCATATACAAAACATTATAAGTATAAGCTCTGGGCGTCAATGCACCTGCTATACTATCGATAATCGCCGAATTTTCAAGACTCGGAATGTATCCCAGCCAACCAATTATCAACGGCGGGAACATCATAAAGGCCGATGCAAAAATTATCGGCATCACTCCACCATGATTAACACGAAGGGGCAAATAACTTCTTTGGCCGCCGTAAGCCCTGCGTCCTCGCACCTGTCTTGCCTGCTGTATCGGTATTCGCCGCTGGCCCTGGGTTATCAGTATTGCGCCTGCAACAACAAATACGAACGCCCCTATCAAAAATAATACTTTTCCAGGCCCTATGGTACCGGGCGGCCTGCTGATTCTCAAGTCGACATTCTCCCAAAGTGTTTGAATCGCCCAAGGCATCCTCGAAATAATACCCGCCATAATTATCAAACTGATACCGTTGCCTATACCGTACTCATCTATCTGCTCACCAAGCCACATAAGGAAAATAGTCCCCGCCGTCATACAAATAATACCCATTATTAAGGCCTGAGTTTCCATCCCGGGATAGATATGACTACCCAGCATTAATTTCATAATGCCAAACGACTGTACAACACATATTGGTACGGTCAGGTAACGTGTGTACTCCTGTATCTTTTTATGGCCGGTCATCCCTTCCTGCCGCAATTTCTTCAAAGCTGGAATAACCTCACCCAGCAGCATAAGGATAATTGATGCCGTAATATAAGGCATAATACCAAGGCCAAACACACTGCTTTTATCCAGTCTTCCGCCACTGAACATTTGCATCATTTCAGCAGCCCTGCCTAAAGGCCCTTCTCTGTCCCTGTTTTCTGCCGCAGCAGCTATCGCCGTCTGGTCGAAACAGGGAACAGGAATATGGAAACCTATTCTGTATATAATCAAAAGCGCCACAGTAAAAAGAATCTTATTGCGCAAATCAGGAACTTTGAATATGTTAAATACTGTTCCAAGCATCTTTATATTCTCCGGCAGTCTCGCATCCTTAAAATAATCAAAATATTACCCTATATAATGTCTGCGGTCCCGCCACAACCTATAATTTTTTGCTCAGCGGTTTTGCTGAATTTATGAGCTGTTACTTTCAACTTCTTTGTCAATTCACCATTGCCAAGAATCTTGACTTTACCTCTCTTCGACTTGTCCAGGTCAATCAGACCAGCATCAAATAATTGCTCTATTCCTACTGTAGCGCCGTCGTCAAATCTTTCCAATTGTGACACATTAACTACTTTGTAACGCGTTGCGAAATTATAATTGCTAAAGCCCCGTTTGGGCAATCGTCTAAACAAAGGCATCTGACCGCCTTCGTAAAGCGAGATTCTGGTCGCACCGGGTCTGCTGCTCTGACCTTTGTGGCCCCGGCCGCAGGTTTTGCCGAGGCCCGAACCAATACCTCTGCCAACACGACGGCGACGCGTATGTTTACCCGCAATAGAAGTTATTTCATAATTGGACATCGAAATTATCACCACCTTTTTATTGCTTCAACCTCTACACCACGAAGAGATTCTACCATTTCTTTACTGCGTAATTTCAATAAACCATCCATTGTTGCTTTGACAACATTTTTAGCGGATGTGCTTCCGAAAACTTTTGTGAGGACATCCTGTACACCGGCATATTCGAGAACGGCCCGAGCGCTCGAGCCGGCAATAACACCCGTACCCGGACTGGCCGGAACCAGTGTTATTTTAGTCGCCCTGTATTTGCCGGTAACATGATACGGGATTGTTCGACCAACCAAAGCTATTTTGTGCAATGATTTTTTGGCATCTTTGATAGCCTTCTCAACCGCCAGCGGGACCTCGTTAGCCTTACCATAGCCAATACCAACCGTCCCTCCACGGTCGCCAACTACAACTAACGCCGCAAAGCTGAACCGCCGACCGCCTTTGACCACCTTGGAACAGCGCTATATTTTAACCGCCGTATCTTCCAGCAAACTCTCTTCCTGACCAAATGATTTAACCGGTTCTACTGCCAATTTCTTTCTCCAAATCAAATAACTGAACGATTAAAACCGACAAAAATATACAAAAATAATCAACTAAAAAACCAAACCGGCTTTTCTCGCCGATTCGGCAAGAGCCTTGACTCTGCCATGAAATTTATAGCGATTTCTATCAAAAGAAACACACTTAATACCTACACCAAGTGCCTGCTTTGCGACCGCTTCACCTACCACTTCAGCAACTTGTTTGTTACCGCCGTTTTTTAACTGGTCACGCATAATCTTTGCTCTCGTACTTGCCGAAACCAATGTTGCTCCCGCAACATCATCTATAATCTGGGCGTAAATATTTCTGTTCGAACGAAATACTGAAAGTCGCGGCCTGTCTGGTGTTCCAAAAACCTTCTTTCGAACGTGATATTTACGTCGCGATGCCGCCTTTTTTTTCTTGTCAATTCTCATTTTATTTACTGTTTTCCATTTACTATTGATTGCAACTTCATCCAGGGTCTCCAATTTGCGACTCATTGCAAAAAGGGTCTCTTCAATGATCAACAATCAACTCTTACGCGGGCCCTGAGGCAAATGCTTTACCGACCTTGCGTCTGACAAATTCGTCGGCATAACGGATACCCTTGCCTTTATAGGGTTCCGGCGGTCTTACTTTTCTAATATCGGCGGCAAACTGTCCCAGCAACCTCTTGTCTATTCCCGAAAGCGTAAACTTGGCAGGAACATCATTGCCCCTCGTTGCAGCCACATCAATCTTTATCTTTATTCCCTTAGGTATTGCTATATTTACCGGATGGCAAAAACCAATCTGTAAAACCAGTTTCCCCCCCTCCTCTTTGATATTATAGCCGGTACCGTACATTTCCATCTTCTTTTCAAAACCTTTACTGACACCGCTGACCATGTTGGCAATCAAAGCACGCATTGTGCCATGCAGCTGCTTGTTAAGGCGAATTTCAGGATGTTCATTTTCAATTAGAATTTGTCCCGCAGAAGCGTCAACTTTCACTTTTATCTTCGGATGGCAATCCATCTGCAGGTTGCCGAGCGGACCTGTAACTTTAACGTTCTGGCACTTTTGCTCGACTTTTACGCCCTGAGGAATAATAATAGGTTGTTTTCCAATTCTGCTCATTAGCTTACCGTACAAAGTATTTCGCCGCTGACATTATCCTCGCGGCAGCTTTTATCACTCATTACACCTTTACTCGTTGAAACGATTGCTATACCCATACCGCCTAAAACGTGCGGCAACTCCTCTACAGATGAATAAATTCTTCTGCCTGGTTTGCTTACTCTTTGTATTTCATCAATAATAGCTCGACCGGATTGGTCATACTTCAGACCAATCCTTAATATCCCCTGTTTGCCGTCATCAATTCGGTCGTAATCTTCAATATAACCTTCCTGCTTTAAAACAGTCGCTATACCCTCGCATATATTCGACGCTTTAATATTGACCTGCTTGGCATTTATTCGCACAGCATTGCGAATCCGTGTCAGACTATCAGCTATTGGGTCACTCAAACTCATAATCTCATACCTCGTGATTCCTCGTTAGACTAACCATCAGTCATCTGAGAATCACCAACTGGCTTTTTTTACTCCCGGTATTTTACCTTCGTTGGCTAACGTTCTAAAGCAAATCCGGCAAATCTTAAACTTGCGATAAACAGCCTTGGACCTTCCGCAAAGCTGGCAACGCGTATATTGTCTAACACGAAACTTTTGTTTACTTTCTGCCTTGTTCTCAAGTGCCTTAGTTGACATTCACTTACTCCAAATTTTATTTTGTGATTCGCCTCTTACGTCACGGCCTGTTATCGACGCTTCACAATTAAACCTCCTTGAACGGCATACCGAAAAGAGCTAACATCTTTCTTGCTTCATCGTCGGTTTTTGCCGTCGTTACAAAGGTTATATTCATACCCTGCTGAA
>CAZIKS010000135.1:0-9919 GCA_964539795.1 uncultured Pirellulales bacterium | reverse complement strand
CGGCTGGGTGGTGGGGGTAGTCGGCGGGAGGTTCTTAGCCGGTGGGGAGGTGTGGGGAGCGTGGTGGTTGGTTGGCGTGGGTGGATGGTTGTGGCTGGTGGCGGGCGTTGGCTACTGTGGCTGGTGGGAGGTCGCCTCGCTGGTGGCGAGGAGTTGGGAATGTGGTGGTGAGTGCCGGTTTGGTTGGGCTGGTTCGCTGGTTGAAGATGCGAGCTGTTGATGCCGGAGGCGGCTATGAGGAACATACAGTATTTCGCAGGTGCGCAGCAGCGGAGAAGAAAAGAGCCGTCCGAACTGAAGGCAACAACAGCGGGGAATTGGGGTTGTAACGGAGTGGATAAATTGGATAGAATATTTCTGCGGCAGATGAAGGAATCCCAAGGACGACGGATAGGAAAAAGGACTGGGAGAGTTTAAAGTTCACAGCCCTTTGGTTTTAATTTGGCGGGTCAGGGTTTTATTTCTTTTTGAGGAAGCGCCATTGGCGGGGTTGCTGGCGGCCAATTAGAGTGAGGAATCTGGAGCCGTAAAATTGTTGGCCGGTCTTCAAGCTGCCAATAACCTGTATATCCACGAGGCCGTTATCAGGGACAACGGCCAACAATTCTGCCTTGTCATAGAAGGCAAAAATTCTCACACGCTTATTGCCTTTTTTGCCTTGCTCAAAAACATACTGCTGGATCGGTTCGAGATGGCCGGGATAGAGTATGAGAGGGGTATCCTTGTCAATTTGGTTTTTGGTGATGCCTTCGGGCAACTGCATCCATGCCATTACTCTTTTGAGCCGATTTTGGCGGTTGATTGTCCGGGGGACGAGCCACAGACGTGCGTGGAGATAGTCAGATTCATAGGCACCCATATCGATGCGGCTGTTGATCATTCGTGGATTGCCATCAAGGTCTGTTTCGTTGGGTTCATAAATATAACACGGGTCGCCGGTATCGATACATGGGGAGTCCGGCAGCAGATAGTAATCGCCGTCAATCCAGATGTCATCGTTGACATCGGCGGGAGTATCGTTTGTATCCCAGAAGCCGGGGTCAACAAAAGAAGGAGGCAGGTCGATATTTCCCTGGCCGGTCCAGCCGTCCTGGATGCTGCTGTAAGTTATCGTCGGTGTTCCAGTACTTGCAAGACATACCTGTTCGGGTGTATTATCCCAAAGGATGCAGTTAGTCAGAATTGGATTGCCACCGGCAACGCAGAGAATACCACCGCCAGAATAAAGGTCACCTAATTTTCCGAAAGCTAAATTTCCAATAATAGTACAATTGTGTAATACTGGATTAGTGGTCCAGCAGAAGATTCCGCCTCCAATCTTCGAGGAATTACCACTGATTATACAGTTAGTTATAACAGAGTTGCTATCTTTGTAGTAAATGCCACCGGCGGGATTAACTGCTGAGTTCTGCATGATGGTAGAGTTGAGGATGGTCAGGCAGCTTTGCTCAGAATGAATGGCCCCGCCGGAGTATTTAGCAGAGTTGTAATTTATGTCACAATTTTTGATTTCAGGGCTGCTATTACCGTTACAGTAGATAGCGGCACCATACATAGATGAATTATCGTTTATAATACAATCTGAGATTTTAGGATCGGCGTTGTAACAATAGATTGCGCCACCATAGGTTTGTGCGTTGTTTGCAATTAAGAGGCAGTTTCTGATTGTAGGACTTGCGTTCTCGCAGGAAATAGCGCCGCCCATTCTGATAGATGGGTTGGGGTCATCATAATAGGGGACTGGTTCATTAATGTCCCATATTGGAGGTTCATAAGGATAGGGAGGGGATGGTTGGGGTGGATAATAGGCATTTCCGTTAGCGATTGTTAGTCCTGATATGAGCGAGGCCCGGCCTTCACCGGAGTGTAAATTGAAGGCCCTTGTGCGGTAAATGTTCTGGCAATCAATTATTGTGGCTGCAACCACGCAGGGGTCCTGAGGGTCGGTGCTGCAGATGGTGATGGCCTTACCGTAAAAATCGATATTCATATTGTAGTATCCGGTGTAGGTACCCGGGGCGAGCATAACAATATCATTGTGTCTTATTCTACAGGCCCAGACTGCTTCCTGAATATTGTTTTTAGGTATATATTGAGAGTCGAGCCTTTGAATCGGGGTGCTGACGGCATTATTATATGAGGTGACGTAATAAACGACAGGGATGACATTTGGCTCAGTGAAATTGATGTATTCATCGATGTTGGGCCACTGGTCGCTGTCGGGGTCATCGGCTGGGTCGGCGATGTTAGGGTCGGCAAAATGTTTCCACTCCCACCAATCGGGCAGGCCGTCAGTGTCGGAATCTGAGAACTCGTCAGAACCCATATCGAGTCTGCCGTCGCTTATTCTTGATTCACCGTCGATATCAGTTTCATCCGGCGCAGGGACATAACACGGGTCGCCGACATTTATACAAGGCGAGAAGGCCTGCAGGTGGCCATCCCAAGTTAGGAGCGGGTCAATATTGATGTTGCCCTCTCCCTGCCAGCCTCCTTCGATGTTACTATATGTTGCTGTGACCTGACCAGCTATTTGAGAAATAGAGTTGTTCCAGATAACAGAGTTGGTGACGGTTGCACTGCTTGACCAGATGGCGATTGCACCACCATCGGCCCGGGCGTTATTACCTATGATTGTACAATTTGAAATCGTAACATCGCTTTGCGCACAATAGATACCACCGCCAAAGCCATACACATCAGAAGAGCCTCCACCCGGCGGGATGTAGGGACCATGGTAGGAGGAATAAGCGGTATTATAGCTTATAGTGGAGTTAGTTATCGTTGGGCTGCTGTTGCGGCAGTATATTCCACCGCCAAGGCCCATGTCTGGATCCGGGCCAAAGGCTCGATTGTTTGTGATGGTGCAGTTGCTGATGGTCGGGCTGCTGTCAGAACAGTAAATACCGCCACCTAATTCAGCACCGCCAAAATAGTATGAGTTGTCACTGATAGTACAATTTTTGATAATCGGATTACTGCCGGTACAGGTGATTCCCCTTCCATAGACATTCTTTGTGATAATGCAATTTTTGATTGTAGGGTTACTACCAAAGCAATTAATTGCGCCTACAGGAAAGTAAATCGGGTCAGGGCCAGGAAGCCAAGGGCCAGGGTCAGGATAAGGGGAAGAACCAGCGTGTGTAATTGTCAAGCCGTCGAGGATGGAGTTATTCTGCTCTTCATTTCGGAAGAAGAAGCCGGCAGCTTCATTATTACAGTCAATAATGCAGTTTTCGGGGCCGTTTTGGGATTTTACGGTGATTGCCTTGCCGTGAAAGTCGAGGTTATAGTTACCCGGGCCGGTATATGTATCATCGGCCACAAGTACGGTTTCATCGGTATTTGCAGCGTCTATGGCGGCCTGAATAGTGTCATATTCTGCAGGTACGTGCAGTTTGAGCGGCGGGAGGAGCAAGACAGTCTTTTGGGCTTCGAGAGTAACGGAATTTTCGGTGTATTGGGCGTAAATGTTAATATGCTGAGGTGTTTCTGTGAGGCCTGCTATCAGGACTCCACTTTGGCCACGACTAAAGTAAGCCGCTTCCTCTGGCTGAACAGACCAAAGAACCGAAGCGGTGACGTCCTGTGTATAGGCGTTGTCATAAGAAGCAGTGGCGGTATATTGTTCCGGGTAGTTTCTGATAATCTGGTTTGGCCCGGTTATTTCAAGGTCAATCAGGGTGGCCGGTTGATAAGAGGATTCATCGGCGCCGATATCAACACGCTCATCGATAACTCTTGGCTGGCCGTCGATATCGGTCTGGTCAGTATAATCGCCTGAGGGGTCACCAGCATTTATACAGGGTGAACCATACTGCAGGTGAAAGCCATCCGGGTCAAGTGACGGGTCATCGCCAAAGTTACCTGTACCACCTCCGGGCCAATCCTGAATACAACTGTAGTTGATAACAGGCGTGCTTAAGTCATTATAGATTTGCGAGGGGGAATTGCCCCACAAGATGCAGTTGGTTAACGTTGGTGTAAAGTGGTAGTTGTATATGCCGCCACCTTCATAATACGACGAATTTGCAGTGATGGTACAGTTTGTGATAGGGCCGTTGCAGTTAGCGAGACCACCGCCACCATAGTAGGATGTGTTGCCGCTGATGATACAGTTTTTTATATGGCCATACCATGAGACTATGCCTCCACCGGAACCATCACGAGCGGTATTATTGCTAATGATGCAATTTGTGACGACAGGAATGAAATTCGGGTTGAGAGGGTCACCGCTACCGGCCAGTCCTCCGCCACCGAAGCCAGCGGAGTTTCCTGTGATTGTAGAATTGATAATTGTGGGATAACTATTATGCATACAATAAACTGCTCCGCCGCTACCATTGGTAGAGTTATCGCTGATATTGCAATCAATAATCGTTGGGCTGCTATCAAAACAAAATATTCCACCTCCATTATAGTTAGCCGTGTTTTTTGTAATAGTGCAGTTTTTAATTAATGGTGAGGCATTACTTGCGCAACCTATTCCACCACCATAGCCGAAGGTGTTTTCAGTAATAGTGCAATTGTCAATTATGGGTGATCCTCCATCACAGTCAATTGCGTGAACAGAATTACCAAATAGATAACAGTTGGTAATCGTAGGAGAGGCATAATAGCAAATGATACCTCCGCCTCCTAAGAGACTCCCAGAACTTGGAACTGGTGGATAGCCATTGATGATAGTTAATCCGTCCAGTACCGAATTTTGTTGTTCGCTATTGTGAAAGTAGAAGCCGCGATGTCGGTCGTCCGAAGTTGCCTGGCAATCAATGATACAATTTTCGGGGCCGTTTTCGGATTTGACGGTAATGGCTTTTCCGTGGAAATCGAGGTCTCGGTTTCCGTCGCCGGTGTAGATATCATCTGCTATGAGGACCTGATCGCCGCCGGAAGCGGCGTCTATAGCAGCCTGAATCGTGCTGTAGTCGTCTGGTACGCGTAGTGTCACCGATTGGTAAAAGACTTCATCGGCGCCGATATCAACCCTACCTGCCATTACGCGTGGCTGGCCGTCGATGTCGGTCTGGCCGGTATAATCGGCTGAGGGGTCGCCGGCGTCTATACACGGAGAGCCTGGATGCAGGTGAAAGCCATCCGGGGCCAGCAACGGGTCGTCGGCAAGGTTACCTGTTCCACCTCCGGGCCAATCCTTAATACAACAGTAGTTTATAACAGGCGTGCTCGTGTTATTATAGATTTGAGAGGGGGAATCGCCCCACAAGATACAGCTTGTTAAAATCGGGTCAGAGAGGTAGTTATACATCCCGTCACCATCGTAGTCAGCCAAGTTGCCTCTGATTACGCAGTTGCTGATATCGGGGCTACTTCTGTTGCAGAAGAAACCACCACCTCTCCTTGAGGAGTTATTGTTTATTGTGCAGTTTTTTAAATCGGGATTACTGTTGTAGCAGTATATTCCGCCGCCGTCGCCGGCTGAGTTGCCACTGATAGTGCAGTTGCTGATATCGGAGTTACTGTCGTGGGTGAGTATACCGCCGCCATGATTTTCAGCCATATTATCGCTTATTGTACAGTTGTAAATGAAGCAGAGGCCGTCTATGATGGAGATTCCGCTACCGTTGCCGGCGCGTCCAAATGCGGTGTTGTTGCGGATGATGCAGTGGGAGATGGTTAAGGCACTGTTTTGATTTTGGCGACAATCAATACCGGCACCACCTTGAGCGAAGCCGTTGATGACTGTAAAGCCATCGATGACGGAGTCAGTGTTCAGGTTGTCGGAGAAATTAAAGCCGCGATGAGGTTCGGTTTCTGTGCCCTGGCAATCGATGATACAGTTTTCCGGGCCGTTATCACTTCGGACGGTAATTGCTTTTCCGAGGAAGTCTATGTCTCTATTTCCGGGGCCGGTGTATGAGCCCGGGTCAACGATGACAGTGTCGCCATCGGCTGCGGCATCGATACCGGCCTGTATGGTGGTGTGGGAGCGGGTTGGGCCGACGTAGATAGTGTCGGCTGCGAGCGTTAGCTGTGGTGTAAGAAACAAACAAATAAAGCTTAGAATTATTATTTTTCGCATTAAGCCACTCCTTTTTAAAATATAGCTGTTTAGTATATCGCTTTGAAATTGATATTATCACAATCGGACGGAAAAAGCAAGATTTTTCCTGAAAAAATCGGCCTTGAATTAAAAAAGATATAAGATATCAGAAGCAAAATGCAAGGGGGAGGACGGAGGTAGAAAGGGGTGATTTTTTGAGTAGGTAAGGGGGATTTTGGTGTGAGGATTAAAATTTCAGGTATAGGATAAGCTGGATTATAAGTGCGGCGGCGGCGTAAAAACGGAGGTCGATGGTTTTTTTCTTTCCGGGTACAGTGCCGGAAGTTTCAGATTTTTTCATAGTTATTACCCAGATTAGAAGAATCAAGAAGTAGAGGATGAACAATCCGCGGGCGGCGTTAAGAGGGATGGCAACGGTCAAATCTCGAAGCCAGTCGCCGGGGACACGAAGTATTGAGGCAACCCAATCAGCAAGATTCTGCATTTTTGTTTCTCCCTTTGTATCTGAAAACCAGGCCAATGAGTTTTTCATCAGGCTCAGGTTTGGTCAGCAGGCTGACAACGACCATAGTCAACATTGAAATAATAAACGACCACATGGCAATGAAGAGGAAAGGCTCTTCGACTTTGAAAAACGGCTCGGAGGCGCACTTGTTGGTGAAAAAAAGTATGGTGGATGAGAGGAGTCCTGTGATTATTCCGGAAAGAGCACCGATTGCGGTTGTTCTCCACCATAAGATACCAAGCAAAATGAGTGCGAGGCTCGGGCCCTGGAAGAAAGAAACGACGGTTTGAGCGACGGTGTAAAGGCTTGCGGCTTTTCCCTGAATCCAGATTGCAAACATACTTCCCATAACGATAAAGACGACGGTTAAGATACGGCCGACAATAAGATAATGTCGGTCGTCCTCTTTTGGCCTGATTAAACGCTGGTATATGTCCTTTGTCCATAATGTAGCGGCGGAATTGAGATATGAGTCGACGCTGGACATTAATGCGGCGATGAAAGCGGCGAAGAAGATGCCGAGCAGACCCGGGGGGAGGATGTCGGCGATGAGCGTGGGTACGGCACTGTCGGCTGGGACGATGTCTGCGTTGTATGTCAGAATGATAAGGCCGGGCACGACCATAATGAAGGGGATAATTGTTTTTAATATTGCGGCCCAGACGAAAGCGGCCTTGGCTTCGAACTCGGAACGGCAGCCGAGACATCTTTGTACGATAGACTGGTTTGAAAACCAGTATGCCGGCGCCAGTACCATAGTCAGGCCGAACATTATGCCGGTCCAGGGGTAGGGGGTTTCGGTGTCGGCTGGTAAGATGAGCGAGAAGTGATTGGCGTATTTGTCGCCCATATTAGTTATGGCTTCTACGAGGCCCGCGATTCCGCCGATTTTTTCCAGGCCGAGAACAAGTGTTATTGTGCAGCCGATGAACATGACGATGCACTGGATGACATCGGTGAAGACGACGGCAGCCAGGCCGCCTGCGACGGTGTATATGCCGACCATAGCAGCGCTGACGAGAATTGAGGTAGCTATTTTCCAGCCGAGCATTGTCTCCATCATAACGGCGGTGGCATAGAGCAGGATGCCCAGGTTGCAGACGAGATAAATTCCCCAAATCAGGGCACAGGTGATGCGGACGCTGAGATTGAAGCGGCGGCCCAGGAATTCGGGGATGGTGTATGCCTCGGAGCGCCATAGATATGAAATGAAGATAAACGCACAAATTATCATAACAGGGACACAGCCGATCCAGTCGAAATTTGCGACGACCAATCCATAGAGATAGGCAGAGCCGGCGATTCCGATGATGTCTGCGGCGCCAATATCGGAGACGACCATCGACATACCGACGGCCCACCAGGGCAAAGAACGGCCGGCGAGGAAGTAGTCTTTGCCGGTTTTAATCTTCCGGCCTATATACATTCCCAGGCCGACAGTAAAGACCAGATAGAGAATAATCAAAAAGTAATCAATGCCTGAAAGAACCGTCATAACAATTTCCTTTAAGGACAGTTTATATAAACGAGCATTTTATCACTGCGGCAGTATGCGGTCAATAAAAGATGTGTGAATTAAAAGGTGATTTTGAAATCGCTGTATTGAGGGTCAGTGGGGATTTCGCGGGTAGTGGTTTCTCTGAGATAGCCTTCAAATGATTTTTCGATATCCTGAATGCAACCGGTGATGTCATCGGCATTGCCCTGGGCAATCATCTCTACGGTGCCATCGGGCAGGTTGCGGACGAGGCCGGAGAGCTGGTGGCGAGTTGCGATACGAAAGACGGTGAAACGAAAGCCGACACCCTGAACGCGACCTTTGAAAATTATATGTTTAGCAGGTTTGTTCATTTTCAATAGACTATTTACTCCTGGTTAGGTAATCTTGCGCCCATTTTATTTGTATATTAACATAAAACAGGTTTTTTGGCAAGATTATAATCTTTAAATTAATTGAGGCTTCACGTGAAGGCAAAAGTGACGTATAATCGGCGAGTTTTGTGATAGTGAAAGTGATGTAGATTATGGCAAAGAAGACGAAAAAACAAATTGAAAGAGACGAGCAGCTTTATCAGCTTGGTACTGTTGTGGCGGGTAAGTTTTCGCTTCAGGAGGTTCTTGATAAGCTTGCGGAAACTGCGGTGAAAATAGCGGGGGTCAAGGCGTGCTCGATTCGGCTGCTTGATGAAGAGGCCGGAGATTTGGAGATGCGGAGTACGTACGGGCTGAGCGACGAATACCGGAATAAGGGCGTGGTATCGAAAAACGATACGGTGATTAAGGCGGCTTTTGAGGGTGAGGCTGTTGTGCTGGACGATATGCGTGTTGACGGGCGAGTGAAATATCAAGAGGCGGCAGTCAAAGAGGGTCTGGTCAGTCAGCTTACCGTAGCGATGCAATTTCGCGGTCGGGCAATCGGCGTGCTTCGGTTGTATAGTCCCAAGCCGATGCATTTTGATGAGGATGATATTAGCCTTGCTCGGGCTGTTGCTTCGCAGTGCGCGGTGGCGATACAAAACGCCAAACTTTATGCCGAGGCAATTGAGGGTGCCCGTATCGCCGAGCAGATGCGTTTGGCAGGAGTCATTCAGCGGCGAATGATTCCCGAAAAAGCTCCGTTAATAGGAGGTTTGGATATAGCTGCCACGTATATTCCCTGCTTTGATGTTGGCGGGGATTTTTATGATTTTTTCCGGATAAGCGAGGACAGTATAGTTGTGGTAATTGCCGACGTGATAGGCAAAGGTATTCCGGCTGCGATAATGATGAGTATGTTTCGCGGTGCGGTGCGTGCATACGCGGAGAGCAAAGGCCGTGCTGAAGTAATCGAAAATATTGTCGAAAAACTGAATAAAATGGCTTGTTATGAGTGTAGAGACGGAGAGTTTATCAGCCTGTTTTATTCGGTCGTTAATTTTAAGAAGATGACGGTGAGCTATTGTAATTGCGGTCATGAGCCTCCGGTGCTTATAAGGAAAAGGCGGATTATAGATTTGGAAAAAGGGGGGCTGGTACTTGGAGTCGAAAGACAGGTCGAGTACGAGACTGAAAGCTTTGGGTTGAAAGAAGGCGACTGTCTGCTATTTTATACCGATGGGCTGATTGACGCAGCTAACTTCGACGGCGATTTCTGGGGCAGAGAGCGGATGCTTGAGTCGGCAAAAAAGTTTGCTTCGGAGCCGGCAGAACTGATGGTGAAAGATATCCTCAGATACAGAAGAAGGTTTGTCGGGCTTGCTCAACAGATTGATGATACGAGCATTGTGGTTGTCAGGATTGATAAGAAGGCGGGGTTGTAATCAGTGAAGGAATTATGATTTTTTGAGATGGCGGATTTGATTATTACAATCGACGGACCTGCGGCCAGCGGCAAAAGCACTGCGGCCCGGCTG
>CAZIKS010000134.1:0-10008 GCA_964539795.1 uncultured Pirellulales bacterium | reverse complement strand
GGCGGAATCTGGGCGCACCCCATGAAAGTGCTGGACGGTTTCCAATTCACCGTTCAGGAAGAAGGTCGGCCGGATTGGTCTCTCACAGAAAGCAGGCATTTCGTACACCGTTTCTACACTGCACAATTCCATTTCGAATGCCAGGACTTGGCCGCTTTGCGTGAGGACTTTACAGCCGAAGAAGAATCCGTGCTGTATACTCGAATGACGGTGCGCAACAAGACGCGTGTAGCGCGTAAAGTGAATTTGCAGTTCACCGCAGGGATTAACATCCGACCCGCTTGGCGCTCCGGTCTGCCTAATGATGTGGATGAGATACTCATCGAAGACGGTCTTGTAATGGCCTTAGACAAGCAAAACACACTCGGCCGTGTCGTTTTTGGTGCTGACAAGAAACCGATATCTCACACAGTGGAAGACAATATTGTGACGCTGACCTACCCGATTGATCTACCTGCTGATGGCGAGGCGACGATTCTTTTTGCGATCGTAGCCGGACCGTCTGGCGAGGAAAACGGAGAACGAGAACAGCTTGAACGGGCTATGGCTCGGAGAGACGACCTATTTACCGAGAAAGCAAACGCCTATTCTAAGGCGGCATTTAGTGGTGTTCAGTTCCGCTGTTCGGATCAACGTGTGAATGAGGCGTTCCAAATGGCCAAAGTGAACCTCCACATGTTAACCGCGGACCTGCAACCGCATATGCCCGCACCCTACTTTTTTGCCGGCATCCCCTACTATACGCAGCTGTTCGGATGCGATAACACACTTTCTCTCCCCGGCGCGGTCGCAGCGGGATTTTGGGAGACGTCACGAGGGACACTCGAATGTCTCGCGGATCAGACCCGGAAACAGAACGGCCGCTCTCCGCACGAGGTGGCGACCTCCAACCGGCATATCGGTGACGGAAATGCCCAGGAGCCTCCACAGTTCGTTGTGGCTTGTCTGCAGTATTTCCTTTGGACAGGCGACATGGAATTCCTTAGGAACATATACCCAGTCTGTCGGCAGGTCATTGCGTATTGCCGCGAGAAACGTGACGATGATGGATACATTCGCGGTCCGGCGCTGATCGAGTCGCACGGCATGGGCTCACAAAAGCTGGATGCCGCGTGTTACTTGTATGCGGCCTACGCGGCAATTTCTGATATGGCAACTGAACTTGACCGGGATAATGAAGCGAGGCAGTATTCGGAATTCGCCGAAGATGCACGAGAACGTTTCGACAGAGACTGGTGGATGCCGGAACATCAACTCTGGGCCGACTCGCGGGTGCCTGGAGGCGAGCGACGCATGACTAATTATTGGTCGGTTGTATTCCCGTTGTTAGTTGGCTTGGCCGAACCGGAACGCATTCAGCCTGCCCTCACGGAGATTGAACGGGGATGGATCAACCAGTGGGGCGGCGTGCATACCCGTCATCCAGATATCTCTGGACAAGGATCTGGAATTGTGACGAGCAACTTGTTCGCAATGGTCGCCTTCCGTTTTGGACACGCAGACCTTGGTTGGGGTTTGGTACAACAGGCATCGCGTGCGCCATACGAGGAACGCATGTTGGGCGGCTTTGTTGAAGTGATCCCGCCTGGAGGGAGTGACATCCTTCAACTATGGTCTGCTGCACCACTGCTTGGAGCTATAATTGAGGGTATGGCCGGAGTTAGTCCGAATGCCTGGACACATGGGGTTGAGATGAGCCCGCAGATACCGTCGGAATTAGAGTCTTTTTCCCTGGAACATGTGCGTATTGGAGAGCATCAATTGAGCATGTTTTTTCAGAAGAGCGAGAAGGAGCAGAAAATAAATGTCGCTCACGAATCCGGTTATGTGCCGTTAGAATGCGTTTTCCGAGTTCCAGTCACATCCGGAGAAGTAGTGTTACTGAACAACCGGATGATTCAGGCCAAGCCTCACCCATCATCGACTACGGGACACGACGAGGTCAAGTTTGAGTTTACCCTAAAACCGGGAGAACACGTTCTTGTTTCAGTTTGGACCGGGATTGATTGAGAAAGTCGACAAATTTAACAACATACATATAACATACTGTCGGTGATCCGGTCTAAATCATAATCTTTGAATTAATCATATATAAATTTCTAACTTTCATAATACAGCCCCCCATACTCCCCGAAGAGGGGCAAAAACCTTGAAAATTGTACGAATAAGTCCCCCTCCGGGGGATTTAGGGGGCCTTTCAAGCAGGAAATAGTTAAAAAAATATCATATGTTTGTTTCCTGATTATTGATTAGATTTAATCAAAGGTTTCATTTCATAAAATAAATAACAACTTCTTGCGGCGGACATGTAATTGTTGTATGAATAAGTGTCTCTCGAATATGTATCGTAATGCGGTTATCATGAATCCAAAAACTTATTATATAGGGGAAAAATGATGAAAAAGAAATCATATCATAGTATATGCAGATGGACGTTTAACGCCGGGAAGGGTGGATTTGTTCCCGCGGATATGCGTCCGGAGTGGAGTTCGGCCGATCTTGATACGGTTGGAATGATTGAACTTGTGGCTAAAGAAATCATTCCGAGGATGACCGATAATGTCGAGCTGGGAATCGAACTTCACTATGACAACGAAGTGAGCGAGGAGACTGCCCCGGAAATTGCCGATGCACTCGTATCCAACAATCTGCCGCTTGCGATGATTACACCCGGCGCGCACAGTCACTGGGGATACGGCGGTATTGCATCGCTTGATCCGGCGGAACGAAACGCAACCGACGAATTCGGGGCGAGGACTGTTGATCTTGCATATGGTGTTCTGAAAAAAGCATGGCACCCGCACGCGGATAAAGCTCCGTCACTGATTTTGTGGAACGGCTCTTTCGGATATGATATCGCTACAATCGGAATTAAAAAGATGTATCAGAACCTCAAAGAAAGCGTAGCAAGATTATGTAAGCATGAAGAAGAGAAAGGCGGAGAGCTTTATATCGGATTTGAGCCGAAACCGAACGAGGGCCATCCTGCCATGCTGATTCCGACAGTCGCAAGCGCGCTTGTATTCTGGAACAAGCTGGAGGAGGAGTTCTGTGTATCACGTGATAAAAAAGGTGTAAACAAGGAATTCGGCCACTCCGAAATGATAGGGCTCGATCATGTGTATGATTCTGTCGAGGAGCTTGATAACGATGCAATGGTACACATGCATTTGAACAGTCAGGGATATAATGACGGTATTATTCTCGGTGGTCCGGGTAAATATGATATTGATCACGGTACCCGGATAAACGGGATGAATATTGCTATCGCGGGCCTGATTAAAGAAGCAGGATTTGACCGCTGGAAAGGCCATGATATGCAGGCAAGAGCGTATGACAATGCCACTCAGGGCATCGACCGTGTGGTACGGAGTGTACTCAGCTGGGAAGCCTGCGCCATGGCTGCCGATGAAATCGATGAAAACGAGCTTATGAATCATCTCGCTGCCCGTGAAACGGCAAAAGCGGAAGACATAATGAGAAACGCACTGGTGAGCGCGCAGAATCATTTTAACAGAATATATTTGTATTAATAGGTTCTATTAAAAGTATTGATTTGATAGTATGATTTTGTATTCATTTCTTAAGAATGGGAACTGCCAATGATATCGGTCGAATTAAAAAATGTGACCAAAACATTCGGAGATGTAACGGCTGTTGACGATTTGTCGCTTTCGGTTCCTCAGGGCTGTATTTACGGATTTATCGGTCCCAACGGTTCCGGGAAAACAACGACACTCCGTATGATCATGAACATCTTTTACCCTGATGACGGAACGATCGAACTGTTCGGCAGCACAATGACAGGCGCCTGCAGCGACCGTATCGGCTACCTGCCAGAAGAACGGGGGCTATACAGAAAAATGAAAGTCCGTGAAATATTGCAGTTTTACGGCGAACTCAAAAGCGGACGCAATGTCGACAGGGAAATTGACAGCTGGCTCGAAAAACTCGATCTTGTCGATTATGCCAGAAAAAAAGTTGAAACACTTAGCAAAGGCATGAGCCAGAAAGTTCAGTTTATCGCAACAGTGGTGACTCTCCCCGATCTTGTTATTCTCGACGAGCCGTTCACCGGCCTCGATCCTGTCAACATGGACATTCTCAGGGAAGCCGTTCTGGAGCTTCAGTCACAGGGTAAAACGATTATTTTCAGTACGCACGATATGAATGTTGCCGAGAAAATGTGCAACTATATTTTTATGATATTCAAAGGCAGGAAAGTATTGGACGGCACACTTTCGTCTATTCAGGACACGTTTGTCAGCGATACGGTCAGAGTGAAAACCGGCGGCGGCGCATCGGTTTTGAGCGGTCTTGAGGGTGTCGAAAGTATTAATGATTACGGTCAGGTTCAGGAATTGCGGATATCGCCGGAGTGTGATACGCAGAATCTCCTTTCGGCTATCATGGCAAGAACGACGGTGAAAAGTTTTGAGGTCGCGAAACCCTCTCTGCATGATATTTTTGTCCGGATTGCGGGCAAAGAAGCGGTGGAGGTGAGCCATGCTTAAGATAATGAAAGTAGGCATCCGCGAATATAAAGCCATTGTCAAAACAAAAATGTTCATAGCGATTCTTGTTCTCGCACCCATAGTTATGAGCGGGAGTTTGATCGCGGCATTAATAGCTGAAAGAAATACCGATACGACCGATAAGAAGCTGGTTGTTATCGACAGGTCGGGAGTGCTTGGCGACGCTCTTTTAGAGGCCGCCGCCGCACGGAATTCCACCGATATTCATGATAAAGAAACCGGCAAAAAAGTACGGCCGGCGTATCTTTTAGAGCTTGTTGAGCCGGATGACACCGACCCGAACAAACAAAGGCTGGAATTATCAAACCGTATCAGAGGGAAAAATCTCCACGCATTTGTCGAAATTGGAGCGGATGTGGTTCATCCCCGCAATCCTCAAACCGGCAGCATCAATTATTATGGGCAAAATGCCATTATGGACGATTTGAGAAGATGGCTTGAATGGCCGTTAAATAATAATATCCGTCAGCTGCGGCTGAAAGATGCGGGTATCGATGTGACCGAAGTTCAGGATTTATTTGTCTGGCATGGGATTAACGGAATGGGACTTGTTTCGGTGAACGAAGATACCGGCGAGCTTACGGATGCCCGGCGAAGTAACGAGTTTGAGGCGTTCGGAGTTCCGTTTGTAATGTGCATGTTCATATATTTCATGCTTATGTTGGTAACGCAGTCGCTGCTCGCTTCGGTTATTGAGGAGAAGACTCAGCGGATTGCCGAAGTTCTGCTCGGTTCCGTTAAACCGTTCGAATTTATGATGGGCAAATTACTCGGCGGAATCGGAGTCGCGCTTACCGCGCTGGCGGTTTATTTTTCCGGCGGCTTTGCCATAATCATCCATCTTGGATACGGTTCGTTTATACCATATGAAATTCTCCCGTGGTTTTTCGCATATATGATACTCGCGATATTTATGTACGGGGCGATTGCAGCCGCGCTCGGTTCGTTAGCGGGCGACATGAAAGACACTCAATCGCTGGCTTTCCCGGCCATGATACCGTTGATACTTTCATTATTTCTCGTTATTTCCATTATCAGAAATCCCTCGAGCACTTATGCTGTATGGATTTCATTGATTCCGGTTTTTACGCCGATGGTTATGATGTTCAGACAAGCAGCTCCCGGAGGAGTTCCGATGTGGCAGCCGATAGTAGGAATTACCGGAGTGATTCTGTTCGCGCTTTTCTGCGTTTGGGTCGGGGGCCGTATTTTCAGAATAGGTCTTCTGGCACAAGGGAAAATTCCGAAACTGAAAAATATTATACGCTGGGCCGTGCGTGGATGAGATGAGACTCAATCGCTACATTTCAGCAAGCGGTGCCGCATCGAGGCGAAAAGGCGAGGATATTATCCGTGAAGGGCGAATCACGGTAAATGGTGAAATTGTGACCGACCCTGCGCATGATGTTAATCCCGAAAGTGACATAGTCACCCTTGGCGGGATACCTCTTGTCATAAATCCTGAAAAACAGTATTATATTTTTAATAAACCCACCGGAGTAATTGTTTCGATGAGCGATACTCATGGGAGATCAACTGTTGTTGATCTTTTGGGTGAGGAAATGAAAGGTGTATTTCCGGTCGGCAGGCTCGATGCGAATACTTCAGGTGTATTGCTCCTTACTGATGATGGGGATCTGGCATATCGGCTTATGCATCCTTCTTTTGGAGTTAAAAAGGTGTACCGAGCCGAAGTGGCGGGTAAAGTAAAAGAAGATGATGTCTTTAAAATACAGAGAGGACTGATACTGAAAGATGGGCCAACTGCTCCTGCGGAAATGGAAATCATCGAGAGCGACGAAAATAGTTCAATAGTTGAAATTACAATTCACCAGGGACGTAAACGTCAGGTACGGCGAATGCTCAAACATATCGGACATCCGGTAAAGACTCTTGAACGTATATCATTAGGCGGGATAACAGTTCATGATGTGCCCCTGGGGGCATACCGGCCGCTGAAATCCGGTGAAGTGGAGATGTTGAAAAAGATGGTGAATTTAATGTAAAGGAAAAATGATGACATATAAAAAGCCTATCATAGCAATAGATGGTCCTGTCGGCTCGGGGAAAAGCACGACCGCAAGGAAAGTGGCACATGAGCTTGGATTTATATATGTGGACACCGGCGCTATGTACCGGGCTATTACTGTTGATGTTCTTGAGCATGGTGTTGACCCGGAGATTGAGGCAGATGTTAAAAAAATCGCAGAACAATCTCGTGTGGAGTTACTTTCAGGTGATGAGGGCAGTCAGCGCACAATACTCAATGGAGTTGATGTGACCGATAGAATACGTGAAAGAAATGTAACACATGCTGTATCGGCAGTGAGTTCAATGAAATCTGTGCGTGATAAAATGACCGAAATGCAGCGTGAAATCGGCAAAAACGGGGGTATTGTCATGGAGGGAAGGGATATAGGAACAGTTGTTTTCCCCGAAGCGGAATTCAAGTTTTACATTGATGCTTCGATAGAAGAAAGAGCCCGGAGAAGGTATAAAGAACTTGCTGAAAAGGGTTTTCAGGTTGATATTAACGATCTTATCCGGGAAATCAGGGAACGGGATCGGTTGAATATCGAGCGTTCTTTAGCTCCACTGAGAAAAGCCGAGGATGCACTATATATTAATACCTCTGATATGACTTTTGATGAGCAGGTTTCCATGATAATTTCTATTGTTCGCGGAGATAAATCATGAAGAAGCAAAAAAAGATTCAGGGAAATTCTAGAAGCTTATCCTATAGAATAACACAATTTTTTACATTTGTATTTTTTAAAGTCTTTTTCAGGATTTCTTATGAGGGGCTTGAAAATGTTCCTCTTGAAGGAGGAGTTATTATTGCACCAAATCATGCGTCTCTTTTTGATCCGCTGGCTATCGGTGGAGTAATCCCCCGTGAGGTATCTCATGTAGCCAAAAAAGAGCTTTTCTCGGTACCGTTGGTAAAGCAGCTGCTTAAAATTAGTAAGTCAATCCGGGTAGACAGGGGAGGTTATACAAAAGGAACAATTATTCAGGTAATAAAACTTCTTAAAGAAGGGCAGGCTTTTAACATATTTCCCGAGGGGACAAGAACAAGAACGGGTAAGTTTGGCAAACCCAAAAAAGGTGTGGGAATGATAGCGGTTATGGCAGATGTACCGATTGTTCCCTGCTGGATAGAGGGTTCTTATAAGGCAAAACCGTTTATTTCGAAAATTACTTTACATTTTCTTCCACCTATAAAACCCTCAGAAATCAAGGCTGAAACAAAAAAAGAGCATTATTTACTTGTATCAGAGAAAATAATGTGCGATATTACTAAATTATATAATATGCACAATGGCCGTGCATAATCAGGCCAAATCAAATAATAAAAGGAGGAATCACAAGTTTTGGAAGATATTCATAATGCTGAAAAGGCTACAGTAGAAAAACTTGATGAAACAAATGCCACGGAGATTGGGGGTGAAAAAGAATCCGAAGTCAGTATTCTCAGCAAGTTATCTGGCAAGGCTGTCCGTCTTTATAATGAAAGTGAATATTCAGAAGAGGAATTCACTTCTATGTTCAATCTCTATGATGATACCATGAAGTTAATTGAACAGGGCAACATTGTACAGGGTAAAGTGGTAATGAT
Organism: uncultured Pirellulales bacterium; assembly: GCA_964539795.1. Lineage (GTDB taxonomy): Bacteria > Planctomycetota > Phycisphaerae > Sedimentisphaerales > Anaerobacaceae > CAZTKW01. The sequence goes on along the minus strand of CAZIKS010000134.1, from coordinate 1,854 downwards.
CACCAATGATTCGGTTATTGTTGATATAGGATTTAAAAGTGAGGGAGCCATATCCTTTCAGGAGTTCGGTGATAGTCCGGATATATCAGAGGGTGATACTGTTGAGGTCTTTCTGGATGATTTTGAAAACCAGGAGGGCCAGTTGGTTTTGTCCAAGCAAAAAGCCGATTTCATGAAGGTGTGGGATAAAATCAAGGAAATTCACGAGAACAATGAAAAAGTAAAGGGCCGTCTTGTCAGGCGTATTAAAGGTGGAATCGTTGTTGATTTAATGGGTGTTGATGCCTTTTTGCCTGGTTCTCAGATTGATATCCGACAGGTCAAGAATTTTGACCAGTATATCGGCGAGACCTGTGCGTTAAAAATTATCAAGATTAACAAGCTCAGACGTAATATTGTTGTTTCGAGACGGGCTGTTATTGAAGAAGAACGTGAGAAATTACGTGAAACCGTTCTTGAGGATCTTGAAATTGGTCAGGTAAGAGAAGGCTCTGTAAAGAACATCACAGACTTTGGTGCTTTTATTGATCTTGGTGGTGTTGATGGACTGCTGCATATAACCGATATGTCCTGGGGTCGAATCAATCATCCATCCGAACTGGTTTCAATCGGTGATACAATCCAGGTTAAGATACTTAATTATGAAGAAGGCAAGACCAGAATCTCTCTTGGCATGAAACAGCAAACACCATATCCCTGGGATAATATTGAAGAGAAATATCCCGAGGGGGCAATTGTTAATGGTAAAGTGGTTTCAACCACTGATTATGGTGCTTTTGTTGAGCTGGAGCATGGTATTGAGGGACTCGTACACATCAGTGAAATGAGCTGGACTCAGCATATAAAACATCCTTCAAAAATTACCAATGTTGGTGATGAAATTAAATGCAAAGTGCTCAGTGTATATAAGGCGGAAGAAAAAATTTCCCTTGGAATCAAACAGCTTGAGCCCGATCCATGGGCTTCAATTGACCAAAGGCATCCAGTTGGAACCCGTGTGAATGGTAAGGTTAGAAATCTCACTAACTTTGGTGCTTTTGTTGAAATTGAAGAGGGTATTGATGGGTTGGTTCATATTTCTGATATGAGCTGGACTAAACGTATCAAGCATCCTTCTGAGGTTATGAAGAAGGGAGAGGAAGTAGAGGTCATGATTCTCGATATTGACAAGGGGAATCACCGTATTTCTCTCGGACACAAGCAGATATTTGAGGATCCATGGTTAACGTTAGAAGAGAAATTCTCAGTGGGTATGATAACCAACGGGATAATAATCCGTATGCTCGACCGCGGTATTGTGGTAGAACTCGAGAATCATATTGAAGGTTTTGTTCCTACTTTCCAGCTTGGGCAGGATATAAAAAAACCTGCCGAAGCTTTCAAAGTTGATGATGAATTACCTTTGAAGGTTATTGAATTCGACAAGGATCAACGTAAAATTGTTCTCAGTGTCCGTGAATACTTCAAGGAAAGGGATAAAGCAGAATTCGAAGAATTCAAGGAGAAATACAAACCAAAACCTGTAAAAATTGGTGATGCTTTCGGTGAAATTCTTGAAGTTTCTTCTGTGGGAAAGACCGCGGAAGAAGTTACATCCGTTGATAAAGAGCTTGTTACGGTGGAAAGCGTTTCAGAGGAGGCTGTAGAAACCAAAACCAAATCAGAAGAAAAAGCCGATGATGGAGAACCTGCTCTCGAAGAAATAGATTCTGTTGAAAGTGCTCCCGAACCTGAAGAAGGTGAAGAAGTTGTTGCAGACATCACGGAATCCGAAATAACTGAGGAAGCAAAAGCTGAAGCGGTGGAAAGCGTTTCAGAGGAGGCTGTAGAAACCAAAACCAAATCAGAAGAAAA
>CAZIKS010000133.1:0-10239 GCA_964539795.1 uncultured Pirellulales bacterium | reverse complement strand
CGGATGATTTTAACGATACGCTTTAGTTCATCGCGTTTGTATTGCGGCAGATGTTCGAGCGACTTTTTCATAGATGTGATACTATAGCATTTTAAGACAAAGCTACAAGGCTTTATTTGGATTCTGAGTTGAATTGTCAGGACGAATTTTCGCCTCCATAAGGGGTAAACTTCGCGGGAATGACAGCCCAAAGGAGCAGCTCAAGTTAGGTTATAGCTTCATCCTGACAGGCTATTTAATAGATGACGACATAAATCTGGGGGAAAAACAAAAGATAAGCAGGGGAGAATCGCAAGAGGGCGGGATTTTGTTTGAGTAAAAAAATTTTAAAAAAAGACTTGACAGGGGGGCGGTATCTGTTATACTTGTAATAGTTGATATAGTACAAGTATGGAGATTTTAAACAGATGAGGATTTGTTCAGGCGACAAGAGGTTAAGGAAAGATGCAGTTTCGAATAGACAGCGGATCTGAGCGGCCGGTTTACCGGCAGATAATAGACCACGTGAAGCGCGATATCGCCTTGGGGAGGCTGGTTAAGGGCGAGAGGCTGCCGACGGTGAGAGAATTAGCGGTTCAGCTTGCGATAAATCCGAATACGATAGGCAAGGCCTACCGGCAACTGGAACAGGACGGGATAATCACCACCAAGCCGGGCGAGGGGGCCTTTATCGCCAACCTTGACAGCAACCTTAGCAGGGCGGTGAAGAGAAAACTGATATGTGAAGAGTTAGAACGGGTAGTGGTGGACGCTTTTCATATGCAAATCGATAAAGAAACACTACGGAAGTGGATCAAGGCGGCAGTTGATAAATTCAATTTCGAAGCTAAGAAGGAATAGGCGGATGGACGAGAAAGTTATACAAATTGAAAATCTTGTTAAATACTACGACGGGCGTTGCGTGCTTGACGGGATAAATCTGAAGGTGCCGGAGGGGTGTATCTACGGTCTGCTGGGACGCAACGGGGCCGGCAAGACAACGATTATCAGGATTCTATTGGGGATAGAATCGGCGACTCGGGGACAGACTTACCTATTAGGGACCGAATCAGGAAGGCTGTCGGCAAAGCAGCGCGGGCGGATAGGTTATGTGGCCGAGGCGCACAACCTTATCCAGAGCTATAAGGTCGGGCGGCTGATAAAACTCTGCAAGGAGCTTTCGCTGCAGTGGAACGATGAGTTTTTTAACCATCTTATAAAGACGTTTCGGCTGCCGATGGACCGCAAGGTGAGCCAGCTTTCGACGGGGATGCGGGCGGAGCTGAATCTTGCACTGGCTATGGCGATAGACCCGCAGCTTCTTATCCTCGACGACCCGACGTTAGGGCTTGATACGGTTGCGCGGAGGCAGTTTCTCGAACTTGCGATAGAGGTTCTTGGGCGGGACGGGCGGACGATTCTTTTCAGCTCCCATATCCTCAGCGATGTTGAACGAATCGCGGACCGGATAGGGATACTTGTGGCTGGGAAGCTGGTTGTGGACTGTCCCCTGGAAGAGCTTAAAAGCCGTGTGAAAAAACTGCGGCTGATTTTTCCGGAGGAGGCTCCGGGGAGTCTGCATTTAACCGAGATAATAAATCAGCAAAACCAGGGCAGGGAGATGGTTGTAACCATAGCGAACCTGGACAAGCAAAAACAGGCTGTTATCGATACTTTCAAGCCGTCAAGCTGTACTGAAATTCCGATGAGCCTGGAGGACATATTTATAGAATGCACCAAGCCGGTTCCGGCGGCAGTGGTGGATTGATGGAAGGAGAGAAAAAATGCTTACACTTATAAAAAGAGAAATTGAAGACCATATTGTGTATTTTCTTGTCGCGGTTGTTTTCTCAGCAATGCTTATCGCTACGGAGATTTCTGTTTTTTATAAAATCGGTTCTGATGAACCTCAGTCAGCTTCTTTTAATGGACCTCCGGCGGTTGCCTTTTTAGTTTTATTGTTTATGACGATTTGGAGCACACTGGGTTACTGTGCGATGGGTGCTACACAGATGTACACGGACCGGACAAGAAAAATCTCCGCACTTTTGTCAACTCTGCCTGTATCTCGAGGTCAAATATTGCTTGCGAGAATCATTACGGGAATTCTGGCGATTCTAACAGTGCAGGTTCCTTTTGTTATTACAACGATATTTTTGCTATATATTTTCGTTTCGCCAGTGCCAATTTACGACGGATTTATTTTCGAAATCTTCGCCGGAGTATTTCTAACGAGTTTTGCGTGCTATTGTATCGGTTTGCAGACCGGATGGAGCTCAAGCAAGATTACTCCGACATTAGGCGGGTTGGCACTAACATGTATTTTTGTTCCTTTGGTTCAGATCAAAGGTTTTGGTTTGGAATGCATGTTTATATTGTTGTTATTCATTGCTGCATCTTTAATATGCACCTGGCACAAATTCAGGTCAGCGTCTCTTTAAGAAATCAGGAGAGTAATTATGGAATCGGTAAAAAAATGTCCTGTTAAAGTTTTTGCTACGGGTTTTGTTGTTCTGGTTTTACTTTCACTGCCATTATTCTGGGGTCGTTTGTTTTGCCAGGTATCTCTAAGCTATATTGTGCCTCGCCAAGCCGAAACGGTGATAATTGAACCTTCCAGACTTGTGCCGCCTGAGCTTGAAGACGACCCTAATGTGGAAAGACATTCTTATGTTTCTTCATATATGCATATAGAAGAAATAACTTTTCCCAACCTTGGTATCCCGGATTACTTTTCAGCGAGGATGCCGGAAGGGCGTCTCTCGAATGTTTATAACTTGTATTCACAACTTTCACACTCTTTTTATTTTGACACCAAGATTGGATTATTTGTTTTTTGTAAAATTTTTCAGAATACGCGAGGCAGAAGGTGGGAAAAGAAAATAGAGTACTATATAGGTCCGGAAGGATTTTCAGAAACTGCGGACAAGGAGCTTGGCCGATTTGTCGAACCGATTTTAGGTTCAAGACTAATACGGTCGCAGTTGTTGTATGACAAGAAATTACGTCGTTTTTTCAGTATCAACTTCAAAGAACGAACCGTGGCCAAAGGAACGGAACTTGAAAAAGATGATTTTCATAAACCAATCCAGATAGGCCACCCCTATAAAGGCCGGTATTTAAGTTTAGACTGGTCAGCTCCTCAAATAAAGGCCACTGATAAGGACATCAAAGAAAGAGGCTGGTCGGAGGGCAGGCTTGGCGAGCTTATACCAGTCGTGAAAGAGAACCATATTGATGATGCAGGCGAGTATTTTCTTGTTCTCGATGAATGCGGCCGGATAGACCTGCTCGACAAGGAAACGCTGCAATTTGCCGGTATAGCCGGCTATCTGCCCGGGCCACAGACATTTTTCCCCTCAAAGGAAAACGTAACACCCAAGGATGTGTTGAGCTATAGAGTAAAACCATTGGCTTTTGCCACGGACAATAAGTACAGGGGAATGTGTGCGGCGAGTGTTTCCCGCGAGGGCACGTCTATGGCACTTGCCATTTATGATGAAAATGGGCGTCTGGTTGGCACCGATTATACCAAGGCTAAGAAATACGACAGGGACGCAGGCTATTCTAAGTCCCGTACAATACCTTCCAGCAGAGCGTTCTATTTTGCGGGGCCATGGGCACCTTTCAACACTATAGTAAAATACGCGCTGGAAAATCTTCAGCCGCCGATTTTCAGTATTATATCTTATTTTACAGCTTCAAGTTTTGAAGCCGGCAGCGGTTACAGGGCATTATTTATTCTTCCGAATTCATTTATAGGGATGCTGGGAAGAGAAGTCGGAGATAACGCTGTCGCCAGATTTGTTGTTGCATTGTTTATGATATCACCCTCGATAATATTAGGGGTGTTCATTGCATGGCGTGTTGGTAAAGATGCGGCGACTGTCGGACTAACAGAGAACACCAAACTCTGTTGGATGGCCTGGGCGGTTGCTTTCGGGCCGGTTGCTTATATAACTTACCGTCTTACCCGGCCGAAGGTAACTTTAGTTACCTGTCCAAACTGCGGCAGACTGAGGCGTCCTGATATGGATAAGTGTCATCGTTGCGGGAGCGGGTGGGTAGTGGCGGAAATGATAGCTCCGAACTGGCGGGTGATAAACCGGGACTTTACCGGCGAGGAACAGGGCAAACTCCGGGTGGAGGAGGGAGATAAAGATTAAAGGGAAAATTTATTTTAATCTTGGGCGGGGATGAAATTAACGGTCAGGGCGGCGGGGGAGATTTTTACCCTTTCGGCTCGGACTTTCTTATCCTCGGCAGTAAAGACGGGGTCGAACGGGTGGGCGTCTAATAGTGCGGCTGTGAGTTGTGCCCAGATGTCGCCGTCTTCAAGAGTGGTTCGGGTGAGTTTGTTTTTGTAGATTCTTTTTGCTATTTTTCGAGTGATAAAGGTCATACGGACGGCCCCGACTTTTACTTTTTTTATCGAGAGGCGAAGGAGGCCATTTTCGTCAAGGGCCGGGGCGGCAACTACGGTAACGACAAGATTGAGGCCGGTAACAGAAGCCGTCGTCATCAGTACAATGTTATCCGGGACGAAAAAGACCTGTGGGGTTGATATGGTCAGGCTGTTAAACTGTTTGGGCCATTGGAAGCGGGCGAGAATATCGTTTACGGCGGTCTGAGTGATTACCAAATCGAACGGCTGTTGGAGCTGTGCGCCGTTATAGAATTGAGGGGCCAGTACGTGGGTCAGGTAGCGGCTGACTTTGCCGTCGGATATGGGAGGGGGCTGCTTGAAACCTGCGGGGGTGTGTAAGAGCAGAAGGACGAGGAGGATAAGTGCAACGGTCAGGGCAGCCAGAGAGTAGCAGAGTTTTTTTAGTTTTGGTTTTTTTCGTGTTTTCAAATCATTTCCTTTGAAAAGTAAGGATAAAAATCGAAATCTCCAAGTTCTGTCTTGCTCAACGGCGTGAGTGTGATTATAGTGTTTCGAGCGTTAACAAAAAGATATTTTCGTAGTTTTGTTTATAGAAGAAAGGATTTTGTATATGTCGAGTCATTTTGGCGACCGTCTTTGCGAGGCCGTGAAAGGCAAAAAAAGCTCTTTAGTAGTTGGTTTAGACCCTGTTTACAGCAGGCTGCCGGATGCGATAAAAAGCCATCGGGACATGAACGATGAGTTCGATGCGGCTGCGGCCATCGATGCGATACTGGATTTCTGCACTCAAACAATGCGAATCGTTGCACCGATGGTGCCGGCGGTTAAGTTGAATATAGCGTTTTTTGAGAAGTATTTGTGGGAGGGCATAGAAAATTACTATTCTCTGATTTCCGAAGCGGACGCACTGGGGCTGGAGATAATCGGAGACGTAAAGCGCGGCGATATAGGTCATACGGCGGAGCTTTATGCGGCCGCCCACCTTCAAAATTCGGAGCTTGTCGGGCTGGAGGACACTCTTACGCCCGACGCTATTACGATAAACGGGTTTGCGGGGGTCGATGGCATCGAGCCTTTTGCGAAGATGGCGGATGAGCAGGGCAAAGGAGTTTTCGTGTGGGTGCGCGGGAGCAATCCATCTTCGGCTGCGATACAGGATTTTGCCGATTCGGAGGGGCAGAAGATGTATGAAAAGCTTGCTGAAATCGTCAACGAGGTTGCGTGTCAAGGGGAGCGGGTCGGCGGGAGCGGTTACAGCAATATAGGTATGGTTGTGGGGGGGACTGCGCCTGAAGTTACGACGGCACTGCGGCAAAAGTACGATAAGATATGGTTCCTTGTGCCGGGTTACGGGTCACAGGGGGCGAGCGCATCGGACTGCGTTCGTTTCTGCAAGCCGGACGGTACAGGGGCTTTGATAAATGCATCGCGGTCGATAATCTACGCATACGAAAAGCCGAAATACAAAGGGCAGTACGGGGATGACTGGAAGAGGTGTATCGAACAGGCTGTAATCGACGCTAAAGTCGAGCTGGCGAATGCGATGCAGACACTGATATAAAAATGAATTTAGAATGTCGAAGCCCGAATATCGAATCTGGAATAAGCAGTTATTAAGCGGCAAGAAAATACTGGTTATGGGATTGGGGCGGTTCGGGGGCGGAGTTGATTCGGCCAGGTTTGCAGCGAAGGCAGGTGGTAAAGTAGTCATAACGGATTTGGCTTCGGCTGAGAAGCTGAACGATTCGGTCGGGCAGTTAGCGGAATTGGGAGATATAGAGTACCATCTCGGCGGGCACAGGCGGGAGGATTTTGAAGAGGCCGACATAGTCATAGTCAATCCCGCTGTTGCAGCGGACAATGAGTTTGTCGGAATCGCCCGGCAGGGGAACAAACTGCTCACCTCACAAATAAACATATTCTTTGAGATGTGCCCTGCGAGGATAATCGGCATAACAGGGGCCAACGGCAAGAGCACAACGGCGGCCCTGACGGCACACCTGCTTAAAGGGGGCGGGGGACAGAAACAAAGAAATTACGGGAAGGTATGGCTAAGCGGTAATATCGGCAACGAGCCGTTACTGGCGGAGTTAGGTGGCATCGGGGCCGATGATCTGGTTGTGTTAGAGCTATCGAGTTTTCAGTTGGAACAGTCGGCGTGGGTGGGAAAGGCGCCGAAAGTTGCTCTTTTGACGAATCTTACGCCGAACCATCTGGACCGTCACGGGACATTTGCCGATTACTGCTCGGCAAAAGAAAACATTTTCAAGTTGCAGAGGGCGGACGAAAATGGAGCGGCGATTTCCATCTTCAATGGTGAGGACGAAATTGGGGCAGAGTGGTTTGAAAAATACAAAGGGCAGGCCGGTAGGGTTTGTATGAAGTTTTGTACTGATGAAGTAAGTGAAGAGATTCGCGGTCAGTTCGGTCTTGCCGGACGGGCCAACCTTTCCAACCTTGCGGCTGCTATCACTATCGCAAGGCACTTTGGCGTTGAAGAAGCCGTGATGAAGGATTGTCTTTCGGGATTTAAGCCGCTGCCTCACCGGCTTGAATTAGTTGCACTGAGCGGCGGGGTTTGCTGGTATAACGACTCTATAGCCACCACGCCGGTAAGTGCAATTGCCGCGCTGGAGGCTTTCGGGCAGCCCAAGATAATCATTGCAGGGGGATATGATAAGGGGCTTTGTTTCGAGGAACTCGGGGAGAAAATGGCTCAAAGGGCCAAGGCGGTCATTTTGATAGGGCAAACGGGGGGGGAAATCGCAGATGCAATCAGGAAACATCCTCAGGGGGATGCAAAAATTGAGTTTGCGGGAACATTAGCCGAAGCGGTCAAGCTTGCCGTGGAGCTTGCGGCCAGCGGTGATGTGGTTTTGCTGAGCCCTGGTTGTGCCAGCTATGATATGTTCGATAATTTCGAGCATCGCGGCCGTGAGTTTGTCAGACTCGTAAAGCAAATCTGCGGTTAATTAGTTATAGGAACATCACCGACAAAAACCAAAAAGCTGTAAAAAAAGGTCGGCTTGGTTTTTGCCGGTTACAAACCAAAAAACGCCTATCGGGCTTTTCAACTCTTTCAGCGGGGATTTTTTCGGCAGTTGTTCATAAAGGGGGGTGTTTAATTGGTCGATTTGTGAGCAGTTAAACAATGGAATTTTAAGGAATGAGGTACTAACGATGGAGAATTTTAACGAGCGCAGAAGAGAACAAAGGCTTCGTTATCACTGGCCCGTCTGGTTCGCCGAGGATTTTAAAGAGACGCTTAAACAGGGTCAAATGGTAGATATTTCAAGCGGAGGGGCTGCATTTACCTGCCATGTCGATGAAAACTGTCCGTATCCCGGTCAACAGCTAACGGCTCGTTTTAGTGTTCCTCGTTTCGGTTCGGAAGATTCATTCGATATGACCAGTTTCGTGCGTGTGGGACATATCTGCCGGGTCGAAAACGTCAACAGCTTCGTACGCCGTATTGCGATACAGTTTGCCGAGCCTTTAAGTTTCAAGCCCGGAGAACAGGCTGACAGTGAAACCGATGCAGAGCAAAGGCTCAAGGCTATCACGATATAATCACAACAGGCCAGGAATCGACTGCTCGTGTATTTTTCAGGTCTGAGACTATAAAAGGACATCTCAAAAAAGAGCACATCGGGCTTTAAGCCCATCTTGTCGATTAGGGCAGCAGCAATCTATCTAAAGAAATTTCTTGAACCTCGTCGATACACTATATATATATTGGTTAAGTGAAATAACAGGGAGTACTGATAATGAGACGAGCTAAAGAGCAGCGAAAAGAGCAGAGGCTGTGTTACGACTGGCCCATTCGTTTTTTCGAGGACTTCAGGGGGATGCATTTTCCCGGCCGAACGGTCGACGTTTCGAGTGAAGGGATGGCGTTTATCTGTCACGCGGACAAAAACTGTCCTGAACCCGGTCGAGAGATAACGGCCCGTTTCAGTGTGCCACGTTTCGGTTCAGACGGGCGTACAAATCAGGTAGTTTTCACTCAAGACGGCAGGACATGCAGGGTCGATGAGGAAGGTGAACTGTTGCGTCGAGTCGCGATACAGTTTGCGAAACCCCTGTTTTTCAAACCCGGCGAACAGGGCATCACTGAAACCGCCGTACAGGAAAAACTCGAAGCGGTAACCGTGTAAACCAAGAGCCCGGCACGGTTATAGTGCTGTTTTGGACCACAACTTTTTTTATTTTCTTCGTTGAACTTCATTTTCGACGGCAATCGGCCTGCAATATCATCAAACTGCAACCAAACAGTCCACAGGGGGCATTTGTAAAATGAGTTGGAATTAAGGGGGTAATTCGGTTAATATAACGATTCGTCCGGTTAGGCTAAAAGGGTATTTGAAGGAATTGGTTTATTGGAGGCTGGTAAAATGAAAGATGAAAAGAAGGTTTCTGCAGCCGGTATGCTTATTGTTGCAGGCGTGTCAGGCATTATCCTGATATCAACGAGCTTCGGGAGTTCAGGAACCAAACAATCGGAGGCAAAGAAGCAAAAGCCCAGCTTAAGTTCAGGTATCGCTGCAAATTACACCCAGGATACGGGCATAGCGGGCGATGCGGCGGTGATATTCGCCGATGATTTCGAGTCCTGGAAGAGCGACGGCACAAAAAAACCTGAGGACAAATGGACGAGCCTTCGGGTTAACAATAGCGGCCGGACACAGGCCGTAGGCGGCGCGGTAACAACCGAGGGCAAAAAATGCAGGGGCGAGCGCATCCTTGAGATAGCAAACTGGCATACCGGCAACGCCGGCGGCGGGTCGGGAGGGATATCCATCCACCTTGGCAACTACGCCAGAAGTGATGAAGGGCTCGGCGACGGTTACGAGGATATTTATATTCGGTACTATCTGAAGTTCTATGAAGATTACAAAGCGGTGCGCAACCACGGCGCAAATATTGGCGGTCGCGACATTACTCAAGAGGGAGCGCGCTGGGTGGGACAGGCCAACACGCCCGACGTAGCAGCGCAGGGATATTTCTTTTCAGGGGTCCAGCCGAGAGGACCTCGGGGCAGCCGGGACATTCATCTGGGTTTTTACAGCTATCATATGGACAAGAAAGGCCCGTGGGGAGACGGGTACGACTTTATCAAGAAGATACCCATCGAGCCGGGACGCTGGTATTGTGTTGAGCGGCATATGAAGCTGAACTCGGTTAATCCGGTGAAGGCCGATGGTCTGGAAGAATTGTGGATAGACGGGGAGCTTTCAGTTCGGCAGGAGGGACTGAGGTTTCGACGGGTGCCGCAACTTAAAATAAATTTCTTTTCGCTTGAAAACTATTATCACGGATTAGGTGAGGAATACACGAGGGAAAATCCTGTGAGGGTTTATTTTGACAATGTTGTGATAGCTCATAAATATATCGGGTCGATGGGGCCTGTGGGAAAGGGCGGCGAAGCTGCCGCAAATAAACAGAATTAAAGTGTGCGGGGATGGCATCAGATTGAATTTTCGCCAGGCTGTCTGGAATTGAAGGTTTGATTCGGGTAGTATAGCGCTATGCTGGAAAAAGGACTTGTTCAGGTTTATACCGGTGACGGCAAGGGTAAAACCACGGCTGCGTTCGGGCTGGCGTTACGGGCGGCCGGCCAGGGAAACAAGGTTTTGATTTATCAGTTCCTGAAGCCCCCGTCACTCGATATCGGCGAGCGTTTTGCACTTCAGCTTGGAGCGGTGAGAATCAGGGTCGAGGCGCTCGAGATGGAATGGGACATGGCTAAATCCTTTGAAGATGAAGAAAAAGTCGCTCAAACACGTGCGGCAATCAGTGAAACGCTTGAAAGAATAGCCGAAACGGCGGAGAAAAGATTTTATGATGTTGTCATACTCGACGAGATTGTATTT
>CAZIKS010000132.1:0-10265 GCA_964539795.1 uncultured Pirellulales bacterium | reverse complement strand
AAGCTGGATGTGGAAGACAACCGAGGGCAACTTGTACTTGATAGGTAATAATGATGACCCCGATCATCGGGATGGTAAGGCTATAGACCTTCAGTATGCAGGATGTCTGCCCGCCGCAAGTACATCTTTAGGGAATCTGGAAATCTCTGCTGAAAACGGTGATATACAAATCAGCGGTGATTTGACAACATTCGGGCTGTGGTGTGGAGGAGAACCGGGGCCTAGGTTACAGGTATCTAATGGTGATGGAGATTTCCTTGACGGATGGTATGAGCGGCCGACCGGCGGTGTTTCGGTTATTGCCGAAAATGGCAAGATTTATACAGAAGGTGCTTCGCCGGAAAACGACACGCTTAACATCGGCATAGTCGGCAATTCCGACCATTATCAGTGCCTTGGTGTAGACCTGCCCTGGGGCGAAGAAGGAAAAGCGGCTATTGTGGTCTTAAGTAAAGACGACTTAATCTTTGGTCCCGATACTATGCTTATAGCTCGTGGAAACTACTACGATGCCGGCGGTAAAAGCATTTGGGACTTTATAGACTTTGCAGACGTTGACAGCTATGACGACTACTTCGCCATCTTTGACAACCTTTTTGACGAACAACTTGGTGGATGCATTGCAGGCCAAGGAGCATTTTGCTCAGCCGTTTATGACTTTCTTGGTGATTTGGATGAAGCCGAGTTTGACTTTGGAGACCCAGATGCTTTTAAAGTCCTTTTCACAGACTTTGTTGGTGAGTATTTTGAAGACCTTCTAATTGTTGACGACCGTGCGGCCGTTAACTTCCTGGATACTCCTGATACTATGATAGGTGGTGCTACCAGGAACCAGGGCGATGCAATCGACGTTGCTGTCTATCTGGCCAGTACTGAAGGTGATGTGCACCTTGACGGCAGGGCGATTGACGTTGCAGAAAATGGTACGATGGTTGTCGATGCCTATGACACCGTAACCTTCGGAGATTTTGAAACCTTTAATTTTGATAACTTCGACCTCTCCGGTGACGATTTTGATAGTTGTGTTGATTTTGGATGCCTTATGATAAAGCTCATGCTCAGATTCAGCCACGATATAATGGAAGACTTTACGTGCGAGGATCTTGAGTTGGCTGCGATAGACTACTTTGGCGACATAGATGCGGCACACACTTTCCTGTACGACCTTATGAATGACCCTGAGGCTAATAAAGGCACCTTGGGTGATTTTCTTAACTTTTTCTTTGGCGATGGTTACTTCTTCAATATCGACAGGTTAGAGGTTGTCTCACGCGTAACCGAATGGCTCTACCAGGCTGCCAGTACCGGTAATGGAACGTTGCCCTATGCTGGTGATGCTGGTGCAATAGCGGCCTTTGAGGACTTTATCGGCGGCGACTACATACTCCGTGGTGCCGGTCTTGGTAATCCTGATATCACTGACGGCAGGGCATGGGTCCTCGAGAATCCAGCGGTGCCAGAACCTCTTGACGTGCTGTACAGTCCTCAGATTTCCGGTTGTCCGGCTGCGATGCAAGCTGTCGCGAACGAACTTGCAGTTGCAGAACAAACTCTTCAGATTTCCATAGGAGGCATGCTCGCCCTTAATCCGACAATCCAGCCGTGTAATGCTTGTGCAGGGCTGTTAAATGCCGCCGCTATCCTGAGGGATGAAGACGGCTCTCGAATGGCAGCTTTGATTCAGGTATTTAATGAGCAGGCGCCGGCCAATGTTCCGTTTAGTCCGGCAATGGCGACCTCTATTGTTACTGCTTTCGCCGACCAGCTCGACGATGCCAGCCAAAGCAATTATGCCGCAGCTATGGAATACGTCGATACTTTTGTTCAGTATGTAGCTATTCTTGACACACAGCTGGGTTCGCCGGTGGAAGATTCAACAGCGTTTGTGATGACTAAATATGGTGCAGGCATAACAGAAAGTGAAAACAGCAATATTGCTGCTTTTGTTGCGGCTCGTTTGGCAGGTTTGGAAACTTTCTAAGACCGAATCTGAAAAAATAAGTCGAATTGATTGACTAACAAATAAGCCTGCTCTCGAAAGAGAGCAGGCTTTTCTTTTATTGGCATCACACAGTTTGTCAAAATTCACTGTAACTTAAAATTCTTATATAATAAAGTTATACTAACTTCAGGCCCTTTTGTCACCAAAATGACCATTGATTATGGGAGGCCGGTGATAATTTACTTTGGTACAGGCCTCGGTTCTTTTTCACCGGTAAAAATATTAACAATTCAAAAACCTGTTTCACCCGCTGCCCGAAAAAGAACAGGGCCGGGTCCGGAGGAGGATGAACCCAGCCCTGTGTGACTTATCTTTTTGTGGCAGGCTTTACTCCGCAAATAAAACCTCATCTCTTGGTCTCCCTGCGGGCAGCAGGGCGGCCGGTGGCTTTTTATATTACCCCGTGCGTTAATTGCAAATACTAACCCACCGCAATTAAGGCGAAGCTACACCCGTTAATCTTGATGGCTTTCTTAAAAAGCCAAAAAAAATAACAGTCGATTCAACCGCACCGACCCCTGATCGTAAGAGTTTAATCGTCAAACAACAGCTCTTGTTCTATATCACTTTGCGGCAATTCAACCCGCCCCCCGTGTACAATGGGGTGAACTAAAGTATGGCCGGCGATTCGTTCCAGAACATCTTTCCGCCCGATTCGACCGCAAACCCATCTTTCTATCCACCACGAGCATATCTTTTCGCTTTCCTGCTTGGCATTTTGCCTTGGCAGAAAATATTTCGCTTTTTTACTGATACAAGGAACATCGGATGCGATTTTCCGCTCCTTTTTTTAATCTCCCAAATGAGGGCAACGCCCTCACATGTTTATCCCTCTAACCCCGAAGGGCGTTAGGGGGTTTCGCCTCCAATCTTGATGCAAGAGCCGCGATACACAAAAAACCTGAAATAACTTGCCGTCTTTCAAAATTAAAAAAATCAGGGCCGGGCTGCGGAGGGAGGGAGAGAGTGCGAAACACCCGACCCTGAAAATTCCTTGTTTATTTTTTCTTTTATTGCATAAATATTTCCCTGCAAATAAGGCAGTGCGCCACCCGGACACTTGGGTGCCGGCGGAGAAAGGTGGCGCACTGCGGAGGACTCTTATTATTTCTTAACAAATCAACCATTGAACCCTTCGTCGCTCTATATAACCGCCGATGCCCCAAAACAAAAAAGAGCACCGCCGCCCTGCGCTCAGGAAAGGCTCACGACAGCCAGTCAAGAACGCGAAGGTCTTACACGGTGCTCTTTCTATAGACTGCAAGAGACACCTGCCCTTGTGCTAAGAATAGCACAAAAACTGCGGTGGCTTCCGCATAAACGAAAGCCACCGAGCCTTCCACGCGTTTCTTGACAAACTTTCATAATCTTCCGATTATGAATTCGTGATTTTTCCTGAAACGCACAGAATCTCAGTGATTCTTATTTATTCGCGGTTTTCTCTCCGCGTACTGTTATTATACACCTGTTATCTTCTCTTGCAAGAACTTTTTTAAGATTTTTTTATATTTTTTTCACCCCTTTTTCCAACCACCAACACTGCTTTTTTTTCTCACTTGCCCCCTTGTGATGCTTCCTTGCCTATCTTTTATACTTTTCCGATTTTAATACCACCTGTTTTAACTGGTGGATGGTAGTTTTATTATGCGGTTACTTTCCGTCGTTCGCAGCCTTCAATGTACCTTCTATTTGGCAGGTTTATTAATGTTGCGATATTCTGCCTGCGCACCGAACGGCGAAATCTTCTAACTTGCCAGTCTGTCCAGTTGGGATGAATATAATATTCGTTGGGTTTCTGTGGTTTTGCTCCAGGTCGATAATTGTCCTCTGTATAGTCAAGCGGCCTATATCTGCAATCGATTACTCTTACTCCCCAGCGACGACAGGCTTCAAGTTTTTTCTTCATTTCCGAGTAGGGCAATTTACAGTTATAAATCATGAAGATGAAAATATTCATTCGATTATATCCCGCTTCCTCAAGCTTATGAACTGCATCTCGTATTTTAGGCCACATCTTATATGGGCCGTCCCAGGCGATCCTTGGATTGAGGAAACGTGCCTCCTTAAGGAGCTTCGCTCGTTCTGGAGTTAATAAGTTCAGGTCAAATCCGCTCTGACTTTCACAGCTAAGCCTGCCATGTGTTGGTGTCCGGAACTCCGCGATTTCACACATTATTTTATCGATATGCGGATTTGCTAATAGATTATTATCGTAGAATACAAGTTTTCGTTTAGCAACTAAAGGGAGCACCGTATCAACATAGGTAAACTCAGGCTCAATCTTCCACGTGCCGCAAAAAGTACATCTTCTTGTACATCCTCTTGACGCGTGAATAACCTGATATTCTAAATCCTCTGGGAGCAATGAATAATCTGGAACAAGACTTTCCGCGATTCCATCTTGATATAGGCCTCGATATACATTTGCAAAAGGTGATTTTTCTTTACAATGCTCCGGCATCAGCGAGGCATAAATTCCTCCAATTTCTATTTTAGCATTGGGATATGCTTTATGGTAGAATTGCGCCGCCTCATGAACGTACTTGGACCAATAAGTAAAAAGCGATGTAATCAAAATCCTGTCAGGCCGAAATCCACAATGCTTTAATCCTCGGATTAATTTTACTTTATCCCCTTGTTGTTTATGATAAGTCCCAATCTTTAAAAGTCCTACTGGCAGAAAGTGCGCATGATTCTTGCTCTTTGTCGCTATAGGAAAATCAGGTTCTACCAGTAATATTTTGTTCATAGCTATTAAGTCGACCGTTTATATAAAAATTATTGAATATAATGATTGGCATCTTGAAGTAGTAGCTTTAGCTGCCGCTTAAACAAGTTATGGTTTGCGATGTAATTGTTGGGGTCATAAATATAATTTATTATTTTTTCACCATATTTAGACAGCTTGTATCTTGGGTAATCTTCGGATAGTTCTTTACTAAGTTTCTTTGCGTGATTCCTATCCCTAACATATTTGACTTCAATTATAATTTTATGGTCTTTTAAAACAAAGTCTAATCTATTGCTAGCACCACATATTTTTTCTGTAGGGTCTTCAAATTCTGTAGATTCAAATAAAGTTCTAAGCATAGAATAAATAAAATTCTGTAATTCTAGTTCATTTTTAAATTTAGTGTTTGTTCTTCTTTCAAATTCAAGAACTGCGTCTTTTAAATTGTTAAACATCAAGTCAAATACATGATTGTTAATAATCTCAACTTCTGCCACCCTCAATGTTGTCTTATGATCGATTTCAACAGGAACAGGTGTTGATTTAATGTCTTCTTTCTTTTTCTTCTTTTTTGTTTTTTTCTTTTTCCTTTTTTGTCTTTTGTCTTCAGTTATAGAAAGTTTTTTATATTCTGCAAGTTCGGTTTCACTCTTCTTGCTTTTATACTTTAAGAAGTTTAAAAGGATTTGTTGTACTTCTTCCTTCTCATCTTTGTCCTCAAAAACAACCTTAAAGCGATCCATTAGGTATCGTGCATTTCCCAATAAACCTTGCAATGCTTTTTTGGCTAATATATGCCTAATCGCATTTTCATCATATTTATCTAAAATCTTAGGGTAGCATCTCTTTACTTTATTTACAAAACTCGACTCTATTTGCACAAGATAGCTATGGCCAGTTTTGTCAGCAATAACTTTATCAATTATACTATCATCATATTTAATTAATCTCAAAATATCATCCAATGAATGACTTTTTATTTGCGTTAGTTCTCGAATTTTTTTCTTTAGACCCTGTTCAGTAATATCTGGAAAATTTTCCTTGATATCTGAGATAATTCTCTTTATTGACTTTGTTTCAGCTGCAGGCGTCCAATCTTTACGGAGTTTATGGACTTGATATGCTAAAATCCGACCATCAGTTTCGTCCTTGGCAATAAGAACGGGTATTTCCGGCTCTTTTACTTCTCTCGCTGCTCGTAATCTTCTTTCTCCGTCAACAAGTGCAAATATATTTGAACTACTACTTGTATTTCTTACTATAATCGGTTCCAGAACACCAAAATCCCTGATTGAACTTGCGAGTTTTTTGAATTCAGGATCAGATATGATTTGTGACTCACTCTCACCACGTGGATTTTTATCATCAAACATAATATCGTTAGGATTTTTATAATATAATCTCTTTTTAAGATGTCTCATAACTATACAATGCCTCCGACTATATTAATAATCTATTAATAAATGTCCCTATTTACATAAAACACATTAGCTACAACTCTCTCGTCCCGATTTATCAGGTCTGGCCAAGCATCAAATTCAAAGGGGTTATCCCTCGTTGTGACCATCAATTATAACCCAATTTTCCAGAGAGTCAAATCTTTTTTTTCAATATAGTCTTTCCCATCCGCCGCACAATAGTTTACTCGTCAGCAAGTCCTTTAATTTCTTTTACTCTTTTATCATTCTCATATAAAACTCTTTTAATTTGTTTACTTGTATTTTTTCCTATATATTCTGAAGAAGCGGCCGCCATGACAGGAAATACTAATCTCAAGTCTCCTGAAGAACCGTTGCTTATTGCTGTAGTTCTCCAGAGTTGAACTTCTTTGCTTGTCTCCCTGTATTTCGCTAAATCATATGCATCGAGTATAATAAATCGTGTATAAGTTATTCGTGTTCCGATATGGCTTTGATAACCCGTTATGCCGTACTGAGGTGTATATGTTGTAGTCCCGGAGTACGAAGCCATTCCACCTCCATAACTATAGATTGTACCTGTAGTATGTGATGAAGAAGTTCCGGTTTGCCCCCATACAGGCGTACTATAACTATAAATGCTTTCGTGTGGTTCGGTTATTCCATAACTTAAAAACACCACTATCACGGCTTCATCTATATCATCTGTTACTTCGTATTCATTTTTTTGGAGAGCACGTTTTATATATCCGGCATATTCCTTGTACTGAAGATTATTTGTTATAATATTCGGGTCTGCTGGTAATAGAATACATTTTGAATTGCTTAATAGTTCTCCTGAAGAAATTGAATCAACATTAACATGAAATGGCAAACCACAACCTGCACAAAACAATAGCGCTATACAGATAAATATTTTTTTCATTATGTTCCCTTTTTCTTGTAATGCGCCAAACCACAACCGCTTTTTACCATATACAAAGAAGTTTCCTCAGCCGCTGTTAATTCTGCCAAAAATTATAACCGCATTCTAAATCTTGTCAATCCAAATCTATCCAATATGTTGTCATCCCCGAGAAGTTACTACCCTGGCAAGCAACAGGGGACCACTCCATTAACGCCCCCATTTTTTTGAGCGCGGGATTTTGTTCAAATGCAAGGCTTGCAGTTCCGGCCGAGCGGAGTCGTACTATTGTACTTCGAGCATCGGCCGGGGCTGTGTAACGCAGCAGTTGAGCAAAAGAACCGCTCAAACTACCTATTTTAACATTCTAACCACCTTCATTTTGAGCAAGCAATTTTCCCCGACTCTAAACTACCCATTTTAACATTGAAAGTGGTTCTTGTATCGGGTGTGCAATTTTGTATGTTTTTTTGCGTCTTTTTGTCACTTTTTTTTCAATTTTTCTCTTTTTCCCCCCTTTTTGTTAACTTTTTTGAACTTTTTGTCGCTTTTTTTTCAATTTTTTGACTTTTTTTTAACCCCCACCCCCATTTTCAGCCCAAAATCAAGGGTGCCTAAAATCACGATTTGTCGCCTTTACCGGCTGCTCCCAACTTTAAAAAAACCCCCTTATTTTATCAATTTCGCCACTTCTCTGAATTGAGGATGTTCTGCCGTCTTCAGCAGCTCAAAAAGGGCCATTTCGGTACTGCTGATGCTGATTCCCTCATGTCTCATCCTCTCAAGTGCGATTTCTTTATTCTCTGCCGTTCTTGATGACACCGCATCACTAATCACACTCACCTCATAACCTCTTTCAGACAAATCACTTGCGGTTTGATAAATACAGACATGAGTCTCTATCCCGCACAGCAAAACCTGCCCCCGTCCCACCTCATCCAGCCGGACATTGAACTGCTCATCTCCGCAGCAACTGAAACTAACCTTGTTTATTGGCTCAATATCGCACAATAGCCCTGCTATTTCACTCACCGTCTCACCGAGTCCCTCCGGGAACTGCTGGCACCATATAATAGGAATATCCAGGATTTTAGCTGCTTTAATGAGGATTTGGATGTTCTTAAAAAGCCCCTCCCTCCCGCTCATCGACTGCGCAAGTTTGCCCTGAACATCTACAACCACTAGGCAACTCTTTTGTATATCAGGCATTACGTTCTCTCGTCGTCAATCTTGAATCCAACCAACCAGTGCCCCATCCGTTATCTGCCTATAATCAAGATAGTTAGGTGCACTTTTTGGCTGTCGTCAATCTCCTCTCTCGCCCTTTGAATCGTTACATTACCCGACGTTAATACCGGCTTAGGAATAACCCACAAATCGCTTTTATCAGCTTCTATACTGGCAAATATCTCTTTACCGGGCAACAGGTTATGCATATTATTCAAAACTGAGATATCTCTTGCTACCTCCATACGTTTCTCAAAACCGTCCTCACTGATAATTTCGCCAATCTGCTCAGAAGTTACCCCCTCAATCACAACCTCATCACCCGCCTGGCCCGTCTCAACATACAATTTCGCTGATTCAAACTTGTCCCATACATTTCTCAGGTCAGCCAAAAGCACCCCCATAACCTCCCTGCTGCAGCTAAAAGCATACATTCCTCCATCATTTTGGTATGCCTGAGCCTCTCTTTCGAATAGCCCGTTATCTCCAATTGCCCTGCTTATAAACGCCCTAACTGCCGGTAAACCACCTGTCTCAAGTTCAAGCCTCATACTAAAGCTAACTGACTTTTCAACTGCCGCCACAGGCACCACGTTTTCAGAACCCTTTGTTTCAACAACTGCCGCAATAGTAGGTTCAGGACTCTCAATGTCTTTCGCAACGCTCAACTCAGTTCCTGTTGCCGCACTTTCCCGGGTTGGCTGTCTCCAATTCTCAACAACAAACGGTTTATCTTCAACACCCTCAGGAGCAAGAATTGTATAAATCACTGCTGCTAAGACAGTTATCAAACCAATCATAGCAGCTGCAGACAAAACTCTGCGAATCAGCAGATGTCTTGCACCCTGAATCTCTTCGTAATGCCTCTTGGGCGGCTCCAAAAGTGTCCTTCTTTCAAGCGTAGTCTTTACTTCATCAGCTAACCAGGCCGGCGCCTCCGCACTGGGTAAAGAGCTGACCAGCAGTTTACATTTTTGGAGTTCATGCAGCCTTTGAGCAATTTGCTCATCATGTGTTATAAGCCGCTGAACTTCCATAAACTGCCTCTGCGACAGTTCTCCGTCAATGAAGTTGTTCAGCAATTCGTCGATATTTGGATTCTCTTTCATTGCGATATTGCCTCCATAATCTCCCGCAGATTGCTTCTGCCTCTGTTCAGTCTGCTCTTAACCGTGCCCAATTCGATATTAAGCACCCTGGCAATCTGAGCATAATCCATACCTTCGATATCTCTTAAAACAATTACCGCCCTTTGTTTATCATCCAATTTCATCAGTGCCTTCTTAATCAATTCGCACAATTCTTTGTTTGTTGCTATTGCCGCTGGGTCGGACGAACTATCGTCGGACAAAAACTCCTTCAATGTCCTTCTGCCTTGCCGGCCGTGCTCATCAGCCTCGGAATCAAGGCTCTTAAGCCCGAGTTTTGCGCTCCTTTTACAATAACTCAATGTCAGATTAACGGCTATTCTGAACAACCACGTATAAAAGCTGCTTCTACTCTCGAACTTATCTATATTCTCTATTACTTTGACAAATGTCTCCTGCGAAAGTTCCGCAGCATCGTCGGCGTTTGCACATATTTTCAATATCACGTTATATATGCGATTCTGATACTTAATTATTAGCCTTTCCGTCGCCTCAGAATCGCCCTGACGGCATTGCTCAACCAGCGTTGTATCATCGACATTGATATTTGCCGTTTCTGTCACGCTTTTGCTCCTTTATTAGACTTATACTGCCGCAAAAGGTTCCTGCAAAAAATAAGCTAAAACAGCAGGATATAATCGCAGATTAGCCCGTTTTGGTCAATCTAAATTAGCCGGGTGGACAAATAATAAAGTTGGCTCTGTATCCCACTTACCCCCAAAATAACCGGGACCTGTACCGGGCAATTCGGTACAGGCCCCGAATTAATACAAATTCACGGGCTGATAATCAGCCTCGCATCAACGTCTGTTTATGGCTCCTCCACAAACGGGAA
>CAZIKS010000131.1:0-10417 GCA_964539795.1 uncultured Pirellulales bacterium | reverse complement strand
TGACCTTGTTCGGCTCGGTGGTCGCGAAAATAAACTTCACATGGCTGGGTGGCTCTTCAAGTATTTTCAAAAGCGCGTTAAATGCTGAAGTGCTCAGCATATGCACTTCATCGATGATATAGATTTTAAACCGTGACCGCGCGGGCCTGTAAATCGCATTCTCACGCAATCTGCGAACCTCATCAACGCTGTTATTTGAAGCCCCGTCAATCTCGATGACATCGATATCTTCACCGATGTTTATCGGGACACAGCTATCACATTTGCAGCACGGCTCTGTCGTGGGCACGTCGAAGCTATGGCAGTTAAATGCTTTTGCCAATATCCGTGCCATAGTGGTTTTGCCGACTCCGCGGGTGCCTGTAAATAAATAAGCATGGGCGGCCTTGTCGGTCTTTATGGCATTTTTGAGCGTCCGGCTGATTGGGTCCTGCCCGATGACGTCATCGAACGTCTGCGACCTGTATTTTCTTGCAAGAACCGTATAAGACATTGTAATTAATTAAGATGGCCGGGTTTACCACAGCACAACCAAACTCTCGCTTATGGCTGCTCGGTTCCCCGCCTGACCAGATTCACGGGCTCGGTCTGCATGGGACCCGGCCAAAAATTTGTTTATCCGTTACTAACTATCCTCAGATACCGGGCTACTATAGCACAAAAGACAATTATTTCCACAAAAACATTTTGATTTGACAATTTTTACCTCAATAGCTATTGTTTAGGACGACAAATTAGACAGGAAACAATAAGCACTAAATAGGGGTTTTGCTATGAAAGTCAAAATTGAAGATACCTGTACCGCCTGCGGACTATGTGTCGACACTTGTCCTGAAGTTTTTGAAATGGGCTCTGATATAGCACTGGTTACAGACGAAGAAGTTCCTCTGGAATTCGAGGATGCTGTTCAGCAGGCTGCCGATGAATGTCCAGCCGAAGCAATTATTGTCGAATAACTTAACCTGAAAGCTCCCGCCCTCTGTCACGGGCTCTTTTAATCGCAGAGCCGACCAATGGGCCGAATCGGCCTTCTGCAAAGACTTTTAAAGCCGCCTCAGTCGTCCCGCCGGGAGAAGTAACCTTTTGTCGCAGTTGCGCCGGATTTTCACCTTGTTCATCGGCGCAGGCCGCAAGTAAAGCGGCGCCTTTGGCAGTCTGAAGAACAAGATTTTTGGCTACATCTTCACTAAGTCCCAAATCGACGGCTGCTTTTATCATTTCTTCGGTCAGCAGGAAATAATAAGCAGGCCCGCTGCCGCTGACGGCAGTAACGGCATCCATCAAGTCTTCATCTTCGATAATAACGGTTTCTCCTACCGCTGAGAAAATCACCTTTGCCCGCTCAATCATCGGTTTGGCCTTATCATTGGCGAACAGTGCGCTGGCACCCTCGCCAATCAAGGCTGGTGTATTTGGCATAACACGAACTATCGCAATATCACCCAGAACAGAGGAAATTTTGGCGACTTTAATGCCTGCGGCGATTGATATGACAAGTGTGCCCGGCAAAACAGCTTCCTTTATATCACCAAGAACATCATCCATATTTTGAGGCTTGACGCTCAGAACAACAATATCGCTCTTTACAGCCAGTTGGTCGTTTTCCTCAAGGGCTGCTACGTTATACCTTTCTGCAAGCAGTTCAAGTCTTTCCGTCCTGATATCGCTTATAGAGATACTATCAGGTTTATAAACTCCTGCTGTTATTATGCCCTTTATCAAAGCTTCGGCCATATTTCCACTGCCAATAAAACCAATCGTATTCATACGTTTCTCCTTGTGTAAATTGTTAACAGTGCTAAAATCATATCAAAAATCGACTTCAGGTAAACATAAAAATTAAGTTTAGGAGTTCTGCTATGCAAAAGAAAGTAGAATATGCCGAGGCAATCAAAACCAAATATCCCGAACAGGTGGTAATTGCCATCGCCAAAGACCCCAACGGCAAAGCAAATCCTATTACACTGGGCTGGACAATGATTGTATCCGGCTCACCGCCGATGATGGCCATAGCCGTTGCAGGCACTCATTACTCAATAAAGGCAATCCGGCATTCCAAATGTTTTACAATTGCATTTCCCTCTGCGGATATGGCCGACGCAGCTTTATTCTTCGGAAGCCATTCAGGTCGAGACATTGATAAATTTGCCGAATTCGACTGTGAAACTGCCCCCGCCAAGGTGATTGATTCGGTATTGATTACTGATGCTGTGGCCAATTTCGAGTGCAAACTTGAGTCCGAAACGGTAGCCGGCGACCATATAGTCTTTGTGGGAAAGGTCGTCTGCTCTCACACCAGCACTGAGCCGAAAAATCGCCTGTACACCATTGCTCCCGGACATAAATTTGGCTCGGTTTCATAAAAAATGGAACCTTTTACACACCTCATCCGACTTCTATTGTAGAATTATGCAAAAGAGTCGCGCACAGATATATAATGAACTGCTGGTCTTAAGATGCCAAGAAGGAAACAAAGAGGCATTTGATGAACTCGTTAAAAGCTGGCAGGAGCGTCTCTGGCATTATGCGTTCCAGGTAAGCGGCTCTGAGTCGGCTGCCTGGGACATAGTTCAGGAGGCTTGGTTCGGGATTATCAAGGGACTTTCAAAACTCCAGGACCCATCCGTTTTTCCCCGGTGGGCATTTAGAATCCTTAACAACAAATGCGCAGATTGGCTGCGCAAACAGCACCTGCGATCACAACTTAACCACGAGCTTACAAAGCAGGAGAAAGAGGAATTAGACAATAAGCAAAACAGTGACGAAAAAGTAGATTCATTAAATGCTGCCATTGAAAGACTTTCACCCGAGCGCAGGGTACTGCTTACGCTGCGATATCGTGAGGATTTCGATATGAACCAGATAGCGGAAATCCTTGGTATTCCAGAAGGAACCGTAAAATCACGACTTAGCCGTACGGTCGAAAAATTACGGCAAATAATGGGACTAAACCAAAATGGATGAATTTGAAAGCACAATACGCATAACCTTAAAAGGTACCAGCAAGTTTGATACCGCTAAAGTAGAAACCGTGAGAAAGGAGGTGGTGCAAATGTTTCAAAAGAAGTTAAAAACAGCGCGAATTATCACGTGGGTAGGGATTGGGATTGGTGGTGTCCTTGAGGTGACTGGATTAGTGGGGCTCGTTTTGAGTATGTTCTTCGCCAACACCATAAGGCCGATGGTCCTTTTTGGCGTTATCGCTTTATCTGGAGGACAGTTTCATCTTCTGGCCAAGTTATGGTATTGGATAGTTAACAGTAAGCTCAACATGCTAAAAGAGATCAAGCAGCTTCAACTTCAAATCGCTGAATTGACCGGCAAAGAACCTCCTGCTGAAAATTAAGCCAAAATAGTATTTTGACAGATGCGATGTTGGCCAATATAATAAGGCTATGATTTCAGAACAGGATAAAGCAACTATAGTGGATATTGCCCGCCGATATGATGTCAGGGCGGTTTTGCTCTTTGGTTCAAGTGCTGACCCAGCCAGAGAGGCCGACGATATTGACCTGGCCGTTGAAGGTATTGTGCCCGAGAAATTCTTCAGCTTTTATGGAGAATTGCTTTTTGGTTTATCCAAACCTGTCGACCTGATAGACCTTTCAAATAATACGAAATTCAATCGGTTGGTTTACCGGGATGGAGTCCGACTATATGGCCAAAGTGCATGAACAGATAGAAGCTGAATTGGAAAACATCGAGCGTGTCACCGCCGAACTGCCGGAAAATGATTTGCTGTCGAATCTTTAACCTCTTGAATTGGCGGGAGTTGCCGCTCTTATTCACAATTTCTACAACGGTATTGAAAATATTCTCAAGCAAATCGTCATTTCCTGCGGTGACAAACCTCCCAACGGACCATCATGGCATCGGGACCTGGTGAACATGGCAACATCAAATAATATAATCTCTGAATCAACCGCTAATGAGTTGAGACAATATTTAGCATTTCGACATTTTTTCAGCCATGGTTACTCGTTCGACCTCGATAAAGGGCGTATTATCCCATTGGTGAAAAGTATTCAAAAGACATTAGCTTGCTTTACTGATGATATAAACAAAGCACTTAAAAAGAGTTAGCCAGTTAGCAGTTCGAATTCTTCGATGCTGAGGGAGTGTTTCAATTTTTGCAGGGCAATCAGTTCGATTTGGCGGACCCTTTCTTTGCTCAACCCCAAATCCTCACCGATTTGCTTTAAAGTTTTTATCTTTTTTCTTATTGGTGTTCCGAGCAGGCCGAAATGGTTCAGTATTATATACTGCTCGCGCTCATTGAGATTGTCTTTGATACCCTGAACCAGACTCTGATGTGCTCTTTCGAGAACCACGACACCCGTTCCTTCGGCCGTTCGCAAATCACGCTGGATATTTGCCAGAGATGCCGTCGGTGCCTTATCGGGCCGCGCGGCTTCGGCGGGTATCTTACGGGCATAATCTTTGGCGATGGCCCACGAAGCATAAGTCGCAAACCGAAAACCCTTGGTGTAATCGAATTTTTCGACCGCCCGCATCAGCGAGAAATTGCCCTCACTGACTAAATCCAGCATATTCGCCCCGCTGGTGGTATGCTTGCTTGCTATGCTGACAACGAGTCGAAGATTGGCCTCGATTATCCTCTTCTTAATTGCCTCGGCCTCAGTCAAATACTCTTCCGCTTTAATTAACTTGGTGCTGGAAACACGAGAAAGATTTATCTCCGAACGGGTCTTAAAGGCCAGATATTTTAAATAGTTATATCTGCGGAACAACTCTGTTTCAAGCTCTCTGTTAAGCGCAGGTGTCTCTTTCAATGCCTGAAGGTAATCCGGCAGTGAACCGCCGACTAATTCGGGCGGCTCGGTGTCCTTGAACTCGGTGGTTTTTTGGCTAATCACCGGCTCCGACAGAATTTTGTCTTTGGCGCCCTCTTCAAGAAATTCTTCACTGGTGATAAATTCAAATTTCCTGGCCCATAGTGCCTTTGCCCTGCGTCGATTGATAATCCGATATATGGAACTTTCACTGCGACCGAAGCGCTCCATCAATTCTTTAATACTCCAGCCCTGTTTGTACAGATTATAGAGTTCCGCCGATTTGGTCGGGCTGATTACGCCGGGAGGCTGGTTGAAAATAGGCTTATCCGGATGGGCCTTTTCATAATCCATTAGTATATACCTGACGGTTTCGTGGACCTTACCGATTTTGTTTGCTATTTGCTCTATTATCTGGTAGCGGGACATTGCAGTACTGGCAGCAAGGACAGACGCCTGCTCTATAATTTGCTGTTTTTGTTTGGCCGTTAACCTCTTGAATCTTTTTGCTTTGGTAACAAGGTCCGGATTTGCATTGAAGAATTCATCGACGGTGGATTGTAAAAAGCCGAGCCGTTTTTTACCGTCGTCGAAGACAAATTTCCGGGCGACCAGACCTCGTTTGCGCCAGCGGTTGACGGTTTTTGTTGAAACGTCAAAAGTCTTCGACAATTTTTCAGTTGTATAAACTTTTTGCTCCTGCTCAGCGGCCGGAGGCGCGATTTGACTGCTGAGCTTGGAGATGAAAATCTGTAAGTCATCTAAAAGTTCGTATCCTTTTATGGGCTGCCATTCTATCAGCCCTTTCGGGCGAAAACCCGTTATCTTAAAAAAGACGAACTCGAAAGGATATTCCTTGTCTTTATCGATAATCGCTAAGAGTTTTTCAGCCGAATCCAGTTGTTTCAGGCGGTGCTTTTGGGGGGTAAATCGAAGTTGTATCAACAATTGTACCAAATTACGATTTTTTATCTGTCGCATACTAACACTTTCAGCCGACACCAAATCATATACTGTCGGCTACAATACATCTTCGGCCATAACCAAGTGTCTATTTTATCAAATTTTGACAAAAAAACAGCTCCGACTCGAAAATCGGAGCTGTTTTCGGACTTTAATATATGATTAAAATGTTCGGCAGGCTATCAGGCAACAAGGCTTTTGGCAACATCAACTGCCGATGCTGCGTCCGCAGCATAGCCGTCGGCGCCGATTTTATCCGCATAGGCCTGTGTTACAGGCGCGCCGCCTATCATAACCTTGGCTCTTATCCCGGCATCTTTCAGTGATTTTATCACTTCCTCCATCCCGGGCATTGTAGTGGTCAAAAGCGCGCTTACGCCAATCAACTGGCTACCCGAAGACCTGGCTTGTTCAACAAACTTCTCTGGCGCAACATCAACTCCAAGGTCAATTACTTCGAAGCCGGCGCCTTTTAGCATCATTGCCACTAAATTCTTTCCGATATCGTGCAGGTCGCCCTTAGCGGTTCCTATTAAGAGTGTCCCGACCGGTTCGACGCCGGCCTTGACAAGTTCCGGCTCAAGGATTTCCATCGCCATTTTCATCGCACGCGCGGCGATGAGCACCTCTGGTATGTAAACTTCATTTTTTTTGAAGCGGGCCCCGATGACGTCCATACCCGCAACTAAACCCTCATTGAGAATACTTTCAGCCGCTGTGCCCTCCTCGAGTGCTGCCTTGGTAATTTCAACCGCGGTGTTCTGATCACCCTTGATTACCGCCTCGGACAATGCTTTCAAATCTGCCATCTCAATTCACTCCAAAGAATAAGTTAACTCCTTTATATTTAATTCACAATCGGAACCAAAATTAAACATCATTTCACAGCCTAAAACAAGTCATAAATTCAGTTTTTTTCGATTTTATCTTTGAATGTCTTTCAAAATCTGTTCTATTTGCTTTACAGCCGCTGGCGCTATGGCCTCAGTCTTATGGGTGGCTAAGATTTCATCCGTTTTTTCTTGAAGCTTAACGTCCATAGTCTTGCTGCCGAGTTTTTCCCATCCGGCGTAATTCGTCCGGTCAATAATCCTTGGGAAGTACAATTCTTTGCGGAAAAACTTCAAAGTATGGTCCCGCGTCAGGTAGTCTCCGGTTTGCCCTACTGCATCGATAACCTCCACCGCCAGAGTATCACGATTTACGGCTACGCCTCCGGCGATATGCTTTGCCATTCCGATGGTCTCATCTGTCAGGATGTACATCTCGTAAGAAGTAATCAATGCCGACTCAAGGAACCCGATATCATGAATCAGGTTCTGTCCGTTCAGCGTAGCCATCAACGTGGAGAATCCGACTTCCATACCGGCCTGTGCATCAACCCTTTTTGCATCACTGCATCCGCAGGTGCCGAACATCGGCAGTTTATAGTAATGCGCCATATCAGTGAGTGCCGCACAAAGCTGGTGCAGTTCCGGTGAACCGTAAGGTGAAATGGTTGTACTCATATCGAGCATATACAATACGCCGCCGAAAACAAAAGGACTGCCGGCTCTGACAAGTTGATTAATGACCAGCCCGCTCAAGGACTCCGCTGTCGCCTGGACAAGAATTCCTGCACCTGTTGCCGGTGCCGTTGCACCTCCAAGTGGACAGGGCGTAAAGATAATCGGAATTCTCATCCGGGCTGCGTGAATCAATTTGTCAGTGGCCTGTGGCATATGCTTTAATGGAGACGTTGGTTCGGCATAGAGACATATAGTCGGTTTTTCCTGAAGCTTATCCAGCCCTCCTGCAACAGCAGCGGCAAGGTCTATCGATGCCTGAAATGTTGTTTTGTTGTGCGCGGTAAAGACCACCGGCTTTACCGTGTTGCTCATCGTCGCTTCTACCTGATAAACATCAGCCACATGTGTCGGCCTGTCCGAAATGATACCAACCGGCATCACAAAATCGAAGTTTTCGAGGGCATCGCAGACCAAAGCACCTTTTGCCACATCGTCATAAGTGCACTGTCGCTTTTGTTGTGTCTGACGGTCGAGAATAAACGGACAATCAGAACCGGTACCGAACGAGGTCTTCCAGCCTTCCAGAACACACCTCTCATCGCCGAGGCGGTCATACAAAACCACCGATGACGGTGCGCTTTTTATTGCTTTTTCCACGAGTTTTGCCGGTATCTGGATAACATTATCGCCTTTTAGCCTGCAACCTGCATCCAGCAGGATTTGGCGGCCTTCTTCGGTATTGATGGCGACGCCCGTTCGCTCCAGTACCTCAAGGGCTGCGTTATGGATTTTCTGTATCGATTCCTCGTTAAGAACCTCCAATCGAACTGCCGGTTCAAATGGTTTTGTCCTCATAGCATTTTCCTTTTTCTAACCTGTTCAAAGCTTAAAAAAAGCAGGTTTATATCATTTCATTTGACAGATGTCGAATAATAGCATATCATAACCATTTCGTCATTTTTAAAAAGTGCAATATGTTCTACGGACAAGTAAGTATGAGTAATTATATAGTTTTGGTAAAACAGGTTCCCGACGTAACACAAATCACCGATAATGCATTCGATCCGGAGACAGGCACACTCATCAGAAGCCGTCTGGCCAGTGTAATCAACGAATTAGACTCACAGGCCCTGGCTTTTGCCAACCGCATGAGAGCAGACAGCGGCGATAAGAACGCCAAAATTATCGTCCTGACTATGGGCCCCCCGATGGCTGAAGAGGTTCTGCGGTACAGCCTGAGCAGATGTGCCGATATCACGGTGCTGCTGACTGACAGGGCATTGGGAGGTGCCGATACCGTGGCGACGGCAAACCCTCTTGCGTTTGCCATAAGAAAAATTGTCAAAGAAATCCTCGGAGCAAGCGAGGATTATTATGTTATTAGCGGTATGCAGTCGGTGGACGGTGACACTGCACAGGTGCCCCCGCAAATCGCTGAGGAACTGGACCTGCCCTGCATAGCGTACGTTACTGCCGCCGAGTTCAAAAATAACCGCTTCGAATTCACACGCATTATCAGTGGTGGCAGCCAGGTCGTTACCGCTAAGAAACTTCCTGTTATTGTCACCGTTGCAAAATACGAATTTCCATTGTTTGCCACCTTTGCAAAAACTCGTAAGGCAAACGAAATGGAGATTATAAACTGGGGAAGTGACGATATCGAGGCGACTCACATCGGGGTCAAAGGCTCGAAAACACGTGTGATAAGGGTTTTTCCCCCGGGGAAAAGCACCAGAAAATCCCAACAGGCCTCTGAGGCCGAATCATTAGCCAAACTGCTTGTCGATAGTTTCAAAGATAGCGCCGCACAGACCAGCCAAAGCACTGCCGAAAATAAAAGTCGATATACTCTCCCTCACAGCCGAAGTGACAAATTCGATAGAACTTTTGAGGGTACAAAAAAAGAAAATGAAGATTTCAAAATTTTGGCCGACACACTAAAAGAACTCGGCATTACCGATATTAGCCGAATTGATGATACAAACAGGCAAAAGATTCTCTCAGCTGCCGGTGAACACTTCCACGAAAAGGCCCTGGAGGATATGTTGAATGGTATGCAGTTAAATGACCCCACATTCGAAGGCAAGGTTTGGGTCGTTGCCGAACTCAGCAAAGGTGTCATACATCCGGCAACCTTCGAACTTATCGGCAAGGCAAGGGAACTTGCAGATTCTCTCGAAACAAAAGTGGGTGTATGTTTGGCTGGCTGCAAAGTCGAACCGATGGCAAAAGAATTAATCGCCGCAGGCGCTGACAACATCTACATTATCGACGATGAACTGCTTGCCGAATTTGACCCCGCTGCACACCGCAAAGCCGTTGCAGATGCGATTAGTAAATACTGGCCGCAAATAGTGCTTTACGCTGCAACTCCGCTGGGAAGAATGCTCGCTCCGTTGGTTTCCTATAGGGTTGGTTGCGGCCTGACCGCCGACTGCACAGCTCTGGATATCAGGGACAGCTCGCGAAAAGAGCAGATAGGGATACTTTTTCAAACCAGACCCGCCCTCGGCGGCAACGTTATGGCGACTATCTGCACGAAGAGTTCAAAGTCACAAATGGCTACCGCAAGGCCGGGCGTTATGAAAAGACTGCTACCTGACAACTCCAGGACAGGCAAAGTCATAAAACACAAAGTCTTTCTTACCGAAGATGATATCAGCCTGAAGATTATAAAAACCGAATTGGGTACCGGCGACGTCAACTTCGGTGCCGAAATAATCGTCAGCGGCGGAAAGGGCATGCAAAACCGTGACAATTATGAAAGGCTTGTCGGCTCACTCTCCGATGCGCTGGGAAAAAAGTTTGATACTAAGGTTGAAAGGGGTGCTTCGCGTGCCGCAGTCGAACAGGGATTTATTGACCGCGTCCACCAGGTCGGCCAGACCGGAACCTCCATTGGACCTAAACTTTACGTTGCCCTCGGAATTTCCGGTGCAATTCAGCATATGATAGGCGTCGCAAACACCGAAACCGTCGTCGCAGTTAACAGCGACCCTAACGCACCCATATTCAAATACAGCGATTACTATATCGTCGGAACTGTCGAAGATACCGTCCCAAAGCTTGTTAAGGCATTGGAAGCAAAATGACAATTGATCATGCTCTGTTGAAAAGGTTTTAGTTTCGGATGGGAGTTAGCCGATTTATGAT
>CAZIKS010000130.1:0-10577 GCA_964539795.1 uncultured Pirellulales bacterium | reverse complement strand
CATTATAACAGAACAGGCAATTGAATTCAGTTAAAAAGAAGCAAAACGGCGATTAAGAAGCGAGTTAGTGGGATTGAGCAAAGGTAAGAGAGGTTTTATCGGGCGGGGGAAGAAAATTTTTTCAAGGAAAAAAACCGGCCGGGACGGCATTTTAGCAAGACTAAAAACTACCGCTGCTCAAGCGACTGAGTGAGGATTTTTATGTGGCGCTTTTCTTCTTCAATAATCTTGTCAAGCGTGTCGGCGCAGGCCAGGCTTTGGGCAAAATCCTTGAGGCCTTCATAAAATGTGATTGTGTCCTTTTCGTTTCTGATAGCTTTTTTCAGCACAACTTCGAGGGTTTCATTTCCGGTAAACTGTCTGTCAGAGTCGGCACCGATAGCAAAAACGGTCAGGGAGGCCATCAGCCGGGGATTAGAAATATAAATGTCCAGGTCGAAATCTCCAAGCTCGTCAAGCTGTTCAGCAAACTGCTGTCTCATTTTGACGAAGAGCTTTTGGTGAGTGGTTTCCCATTCGGCGAGTTTTGTAAACAAGTCATTAAGGCTGGGCTCAACGAAGAGTTTGGCTGCTTTGTGGTAGAAGCGGGAACCATTTTGCTCAACCTGCTCAGCTATTTCGAGAACCTGATGGGCAGTGAATTTGACATCCATTATAATTTACTCCCTGAAAGTGTTTTGTTTCAGCATATAAACAACGAATTATTAAAGAGAAGTTTACTTGTTTCGCTTCATTTTTCCCAATAATTCTTTT
Organism: uncultured Pirellulales bacterium; assembly: GCA_964539795.1. Classification (GTDB taxonomy): domain Bacteria; phylum Planctomycetota; class Phycisphaerae; order Sedimentisphaerales; family Anaerobacaceae; genus CAZTKW01. Next base: position 9,824 of record CAZIKS010000130.1, on the reverse strand, counting down.
CTGGCCTGCACTCGCAGCTTTGCGTTTTCACAGCGTCTTTTTTCATCGGCTGTTACGGGTAATACGGGAGGGACGGGAGAGGGACGCTTATCTTCTCCGAGGGCGACAAAAGTCAGATGGGCGGTGGTAGCTATAATTTGCTCTGCGGTGTAAGGGTCTTCTCTAATTACCCTGACTCCGACTTCCATTGAAGTGCGGCCAGCATAATTGACAGATGCCTTCAGGACAACGTGTTCGCCGACATGAATCGGCTCTTTGAATGAGAGGGAATCGATACTGGCGGTTACCACTTCTTTTGCGCAGTGCCTTTGCGCGGCCATAGATGCAATCATATCAATCCATGCCATAATAACGCCGCCAAAAGCAGTCCCGTATTGGTTGGCCTGATGAGGCATTAACAGATACCTGCTCTGTACGGTACTATCTTCGGGTTTTTTACCTTCCATAATATTGTGCCATTTCTGAAATATTATAAAGTTTTCTTTGGGCAGAGATATAAAACCGTCAAAATGGTATCTTTATTTCGGCCGGCAATCAAGGAAAAACAGGGGGAACATAAGGCGGATTCGGGTAAAAACGGTAAAACTGTTGTTTTTTTCGGGCAAGTTTCGTAATATAAGCACAGTAAGAGTAAAACAGGTGAAAAGACGGTAAATTATAAATTCCAATTTAAGGAGTTCAATGATGAGATTTACAAAATCAACACTGGTGTTCTTATTAGCCCTGTTAGTTTGTTCGGCGGTTTTCGGGGCGGAGCGTCGAACGGCCAAGATAGCTGTAATCCAGGTTTCGGCTCTTCCCCGCCAGGACCCTTTTATGGCAGATTATGACGCTGCGAAGGTCCGGCCACAGATGACAGCAAATTTCAATAAGGCGCTGAGTCTTTTGGATAAGGCCGGTCGTATGGGAGCGGACCTTGTGTGCGGGCCGGAGGACATGCAGCATATAGGCCCGTATGGACTTTACGTTGATGTCAACGACCCCGAGACCGGCGAGATACTTTTCACCTCTCTGGGTGTTCCAGTTCCCGGGCCGATGACCGACAAGGTTGCAGAAATAGCCCGCCGGCACCAGATGTATGTCATTGCTCCGCTTTATGAGAGGGACGGTGAGAAGATGTTTAATACAGCGGTGATTTTCGACCGGAACGGCAAGATAATCGGCAAACACCGCAAGACTGTGGTTCCGATTATGGAGACGTGGCTAGTTGATATCGGCGATGAGTATAATGTTTACCAAACCGATTTTGCGACTATTGCAGTGGCGACGTGCTGGGAAATATGGTTTCCTGAAATCTCGACGACCTTTGCTTTAAAGGGCGCCGATATTATTTTTAACCCTACGATGGGCGGCACCGGTCCGGAAGGACTGTCCACGGCACATCGTTATATTACCCGCGCTATTGACAATTCGGTCTATATAGCTCCTGTAACCCGCGGGACGAGGGGCAACGGTATAATCGACTTCGACGGTGATGTAATTGCCGAGGCGGTGGGTAAGGCAGATACGGTAATTATGACAGAGATTGATTTCAGCAAGGAACGAGTGACTTCAAGTAAGTGGTGGACGACTATCAACGGGACAGCCAATCAAAAGGCCATCCATTTTCTTTCGCGCCGGCCGGAGACATACGGGCTTTTGACTGAACTTCATCCTCCTGTGCTCGAACGGTTCAAGGATGTGAAACTGACGACCGGGGACAGGGCCAGACAGTTAGAGGCGGTAAAGGCAGTTAACTACGGACCTAAACGGGACAACAGGTGATGATGCGATTCACAGGTTTTACCTAGATGCGCCCGCACTTTGAGTCCCTGCTTACGGCAAGGACAAGGAAACGGATTATATGAAGAAAGAGACAAGAAAAATCTCGACATAAACGAAGAAGGTTTGTTATATTCCGGCAAAGGTAAAATCAAGAATTTAATCAGTTTTGGCTAAATCAGGAGATGAAAATGGACTATAGGAGGATTATTCCATGTCTGGATGTTAAAGACGGGCGTCTTGTGAAGGGTGTGAAGTTCGTGGAACTTCAGGACGTCGGGGACCCTGCAGAAAATGCGAAGGCTTACTGCGAAGCGGGCGCCGACGAATTAGTGTTTCTTGATATAACGGCAACTATTGAAAACAGAAAAACAATCCTCGATGCGGTGAAAAGGACGGTGGATGCGATATCATCGAGTCTCCCTTTGACCGTGGGGGGAGGCGTTAGAAGCTGTAACGATATCGAAGAGCTGATAAATGCAGGGGTTTCAAAGGTATCCATGAATACGGCTGCGGTCCGTAATCCGGATTTGGTTAAGGAAGCTGTGAAAGAGTTCGGCAGCGAGAAAATCACTATAGCGATAGATACGAGCAGTAATTCTCAAGTGGCGTCAGGATTCGAGGTTATGGTTAGCAGCGGCAGCGGCGGTACAGGCATCGACGCAGTAGAGTGGGCGAAGAAATGTGAAGATTTGGGTGCGGGAGCGATTCTTCCGACAAGTATGGACGCCGACGGGACACAGGCCGGCTATGATATTGCGATGACCAAGGCAATATCAGATGCGGTGTCTCTGCCGGTGATAGCATCGGGCGGGGCCGGTACGCTGGAACATTTGTACGAGGCGATTGTTGAGGCGGGTGCGGACGCGGTCCTGGTGGCGTCAATAGCACACTTCGGCACATACACGATACAACAAATGAAAGAGTATCTGGCTGAGCGTGAAATACCAGTCAGGCTTTGAGGGGAAGATTATCGGTATTGAGGGGGGTGGAAATTTGCTCAGAATGGGGATTTTGGCCGTCGTTTGAAAGTGAGAGTTCAAAACGGTCGATAGGAGGGTGAGTGCAATAACAAGCCGAAAACAAACCATAGAGCTACAAAGGTTTGGCGATGTTCGATAAATTGAAAAAAAGTGGGCTGGGGATTGAAACGAAGATTTTTACAGTCAGGTGGTATCCGAGTTCGCGAAGCTGTGTTAATAAAGGGGGCAGGAATTTTCGACTTCAGCAGATGCCGCCTTTGATGGTCCGCAAGGCCGAGTGGCGGCGGTAAGGGCTGCTAAATATTAAGGCCATAGTTGTCCATTTCCAAGAAGCATTTTCAATATTTTAACTTGTCGGGGACGATACACCAGAGCTGAACCGGCAAGTATCCTTAGCATAGATAAAATCATTGAAGGTCGTAAAGAAATCGTTTAAGCTATATGCCAAAATTCGAAGCTCTATATTCGCAACAGCAAGAACACTGGAAAAGAAGTTTTCTGAATCGAGCAGGAAAGAACGGAGAATTCGGTAAATGGTGCAAGAAATAAGGCTGCCACAGTTTGGTGAGACGATGGAGGAAGGAAGCATTGTTAAGTGCCTTGTTAAGGTCGGGGACGAAGTTAAAAAGGGGGACATAATCTTTGAGATTGAGACAGACAAGGCTACACTCGATATTGAGTCTCCGGCTGAGGGGTTTGTCAAAAAGATTCTTGCCACGGCGGAGCAGACAGTTTCGGTGGGTGAGCCTTTGCTTATTTTAGGTAGACGGGATGAGGAAGTTCCGCAGAGCTTTATCGATTCAGTTAAAAGAAGCGGGTTTGGCCGCCCCGCCACCGAAGCCGGCAGTTCAGTTTCTCCTGGGAACAGAGATGAACAGGCAACAATAGAAGCAGAGGCGAGCGGTAAAACTGAAGGAGCACCGAAAGGGGAAAAACCGGCAGCGAAAGAAATCAAACTCGGGCAAACAATACCAATGAGCAGGGTACAGAAGATAACGGCACAAAAAATGGTGCAATCAAAACGAGAAAAACCCTGCTTTTACCTGACGGTAAAAGCTGATGTTACCGAGCTGATGAAGGTGCGTAAAAGACTTAACAGAACGGGCGATGTGCAAATATCTTACCATGACTTTATCATGCGAGCGGTCGCAAAGGGGCTGGAGAAATTTCCGCTTATGACCGGCAAGCTAAGTGAGAATTTGATTGAATTGGCGGGTTCAATCGGTATCGGACTGGCAATTTCGGTGCCGGACGGGCTGATCGCACCTATTGTCAAGGAGGTTAACAAAAAGGATTTAAGAGAAATCGCACGTGAGAGTAAGGCGCTGATTGAAAAGGCCCAAAATAATAAACTGGGATTCGATGACCTTGAAGGCGGGTGTATTACCATCAGCAATCTCGGCGCTTTGGGGGTAGAGAGTTTTATCCCTATAGTAGTTCCGGGGCAATGCAGCATTTTAGGCATCGGGCAAATCAGGGACGTATATGTCGGCGAGGGTAAGGATATAAGTGCGGGCAAGATTATGAATATTACACTTTCGGCTGACCACAAAATCGTCAATGGAGCTTATGCAGCCCAGTTTCTCGACTGTGTGAGGAAACTGCTGGAAGATGTCTCAACGTTCGAATAGTTTATAAGAGCAGAATTTCCAGCACGGGCGGCTATAGAAGGCGGGAGTTTAGAAATTCGATTTCCTTTTGTTTATCCCAGTAATCGGCCGGCTGCAGAGGGGTTTGTTTTATATGAGGATAGAGAATCGCCTTGCCGTCAATCTTCGTATCTTTAATCATTTTCAGAACGTCGATCGCATTATCGAGGGAACCGACGGCGGCAACATAATTGCCGGGGTCAATTTCTTCTTCGGCAATTGCTTTTAAGGTTGCGGTCATATCAGAAGGCTCGCCGCCGCTTGAGCCTACAACTTTGATTTCCTGATAGTGTACAGCGAGTGCGTCAAGTTCGAGGATATGGGTTCCTCTCGGCAGGCCGCCAAAAAGATTTGCGACACCGCCGGTGGCCAGGAGTTTTAAGGCATCCTGCTGAACCTGCCTGATACCAACTGCGAGAATGATATCATCGGCACCGGTGTTGTCAGATTCGGTCATTACGGCATCCCGGAGTTTATCCGGCAATACGCAAAGAAGCTTACAGCCGGAACTGCCGGCCTTTTGGCCGATATTTTTTACAACTTTGTCCAGCCTTTCCTGCTGGAGGTCGGAAACTATAAGCACTTTGGGAGAAAACCTAAGAGCCAACTCGGCGTGCATTCTGCCCATAGCGCCGGCTCCTATTACAACGGTTATTCCGCCGGGCAAAAGACCCAATTGAGGTTTACGTTCGGAAGAGGGGCTTTGCTTGATAATATGATAGCTTCGCTGTTGAGCAGAATAAACACAGCTTACAGGTTCGGCCATAGAGACAGCAAAGTAAGGCATACCGTCATCGGGTAACGGGAGAAGGCATTGTCCTGCTAAAACCTCCTGCTGGATGCAGATATATTGAGCCAAATGGCCGCCAAGAGAGTAACCAACACCACATTTATGCATATCCCGTGCATTATTATTATATCTATGGCGATGAAGGATAGGCTGAACATCAACGGCGGGCTGGATGGCATATCTTTGACCTACCCGATAGGTACCTCTGAGGTTTTCACCAATTTTGACCAGTGTGACGGCACCTTCATCACCGAGAATAAGAGGCCATTTTTTCATGTCCCATCCATTGATAAATGGGTGTTTTCCGGCCTGGGCAATCAACTTTAGAATACTTGTACAAACTCCGGCGGCATCGACACGGGCCAGAAGCTGGTCCGGTCCAACTTCGGGTACAGGGACTTGTTTTAGCGCCAAATTCTTAAAACCGCTACCGGAAGCCACCAAAGCCTGCATAGTTTGAGGTATTGCAAAATCAAGAGAGTTACTGTAAAGGTCATATTTATCCATATGTTTTTCCACCTTCAGCTAAAGACGGCGAACTTCTACATCGATTTGACTTTCAGCATCAGGCCAAGCCATTGTTTCGGTTATTCTATACGCTCTTGCAGAGGCAACTTTTATTGCTTTTGCGAAGGCAGCACCGATGTCTTCCGTATCGTTCAATCCGGCAAGAAAGCCGGCCAGCAGGTAATCGCCGCATCCAACGGTGCTGAGGATTTTTCGGTTTCCGCCTTTAATTTTGCCCTGAAAGGCAGATTCGGGAGTGATAACCAAGGCGCCTTTGGCGGCCCTGCTGACAAGAATCATCCGGGCTTTTTTGCATAGTTTTCGGCCTGCATTTACGATTGATGAAGGCTCATCTTCAATGGTCTGACCCAAAAGTTCAGATAATTCCTCGACATTGGGTTTGAGCAGGCAAATACCGCCGGAGTTAACAATTTCCCTGAGAGGCTTTCCGGAAGTATCAATAACAATTTCAGCTCCACTATCCCGCACGCTGGCTATGACGGCCAAACAATCATCCAGCAATTCGCCAGCGGGCAGCGAGCCTGCAAAAACAACGATGCTCTGTTCTGTGACAATCTCTTTTAGGTCTGCGGCAAGCTGTCTCAGGGATTGTTTTGAAGCCAGTTTACTTTCATCACGGAGGTGTATCTCCCTGTGGGCGCTGGTATCAAATACGGTAATATTGCGCCTTGTTTTGCCGGGAACCTTTGTAAACCTTATATCAATAAAATCCGTGATTTGCGTTGCACTGTCGAGCATCTGCTGATAATCATCGAGGCCCCATAAGCCGGCTGCGGTATTTTTGACACCAAGCCAGGCTAATGCCCTTGATATATTAAAAGCCTTGCCAGCAGCAACCAACTGCTGAGATAATATTTTTTTATGCTCTCCCCACTGGAGACCATCAACCTGACATATAAGGTCCCATGCAGGACATATACTAACAGTTATAATATTTTTGGCTTCCATATTTTACGCAATTCTTTATTTGTCCGAGTGCGTAAGGTCCAAAGCGGGTTCATCTTTGGCTGGAAAATAACCAGCCTGCCTGTTTATTTCCATCTGAATCGCAGTTGGTCAAAACAATGGCGGGTTCGGCCGCTTTATCTTCAAGTTCATAACCGGCAACGGCTGAAGCTGAACTGCTGCAAAAAACCAACAATAACACACTAAGTATGACCAACGCTACAGTCTTTTTTATTTGAGCTCTTCTTTTCCGCTCGCAACCTTTCACAGTTATTCCGAAGGCATGGGGCAATGCACTTAACACAAAATACCAATCTTTCAGTTCATTTTATAACACATTTCAAGCTGCCATTCAAATTGCAAAATAAGCTTTTTCCAATTGTCGGACTGACGCCCTTCGATGCATTGCGTTTCAGAGGTATTCTTTGTAGAAATTTGTTTTTTCGAACTGTCATTGCCGGCTCCTTTTTGAAGATTGCTGCCGAAAGAATTTAGACAGCACATTTGCACATTATACAACATTTTATACGATACTCGTCAATTACAATTTCAAGCTCACTGGGATGTTATCCGGACATACCGGCCTGCTCCCCGAAATTTGTTCCGGTCTTAGTGAGAGTATAATCGAAATTAACCTGCACCCAATTCAACTACTCTTAACCTCTTAAAATGGCAGGTTTTATGAAGTTTTCGCAAGCTCTATGCTTTTATCCAGCAGCCGGTTATATAATACATACTACTCGGAGAGAAAACCACGAACAAATAAGAATCACTGAGATTCTATATGACTAAGTCCAAAACCGGAAGAATGTAAGTCGGAAGGCGTGTAGAAGACTCGATGGCTTTTGTTTAAGCGGAGGCCACCGCAGCTTTTGTGCTAAGAATAGCACAAGGGGAGGTGTTCTCGAAAAGTCTATAGAGAGAGTACCGTTTGCTTTCACGTTTCCGAAGGGACTCTTGCGGGCCTAGACCGAGCGTGATTGCAGCGGTGCTCTTTTTTGTTTTGGGCATCGGCGGTTATATATAGCGACGAAGGTTTAAATGGTTGATTTTTTAAGAAGTGGAAAGAATCCTTCACGGTGCGGTGCCCTTTCGGCTGGCACGCACTTGCCCGGGTGGTACACAGCCTTACAGGCAGAGTGAGTATTTGGTCTTTATGCAATAGAGAACAACAAATTAAAAAGAAATTTTCAGGGTCGGGCGTTTCGTTTAACTCCCCCTCCCTCTGCAGTCCGGCCCTGGCTTTTTTATTCGGAGGCGGTTTTTATTAAAAAACGAGCTTTTTTGAGAAAAAGCAGGGTGTTTTTTCACAAAATGCAGGATTTCCCCCACAGCTTTTTACATATGTGGCTGTTATCAGAAGTTTGTGTATTAGGCCGGCAGCGCCAGTTAAAAAAATAAAAAAAGACTTGACAGAAATCGAGGGGGCGTATATAGCTTACAATACGAATGTGCGAAATTTCGGAGGAGTATCCTCGAAACTCCCAATATACGGCAGTATTTGCTGTAACTTTTGTGCAGCAATGGGTTTATGCATTTTGTACATTAGCGAAATAATCGTTCGGCAGTGGAGCTAAACGATGAGCGAATGGAGAATTTCAAATCATTAACATTTTTTAAGGAGGCTTATCATGTCTTGGAGAAAAACAATTTATTTAATGGCTTTTGTTGTGGTACTGGGGCAACTTCCAGCGAACTTAACCAATGCGGCCACTCCCCCAAGTGTGCCGAACTGGACTTTGCAAGTTGTAAGCTGGCCGCTGGAGAAGGCCTATCCCGGAATAGAGTATAATATCCGCCTGGGAGTCATTGGGGGAAGGTATCCATATAGTTTCTCGCTGGTTAACGCTCCTTCGGGCATGAGTATTACCAGCGATAAAGGAGAAATTTCATGGACGCCCGATTCGGGACTCGAAGGACAATCATTCGATGTGAGCGTTAAAGTTGTCGACCAGCTAAGCCAGGAGGTTTATCAGAACTTTACCGTGGATGTGACAACAAACGGCTTTTATTTTGTTGCAACTAATGGAAATGATTCTACGGGAGACGGGAGCATCGGAAATCCCTGGGCGACTATAAATTATGCTATCACTCAGGGCACTACCAGTGATATTTTGTATGTGCGAGGGGGTACATACGTTGGAAATATAAGTGTTTCACCCGGTTATATCAATAAGTGGATTGCCTATCCGGGTGAATCTCCGACCATCGACCTGAACCAGGGAAGCAGTATTACAGTCAGAGATTCATACGCACTTATAGACGGATTTGAGCTTAAGAATGCTCCGACAAAGGCCTTTTTTGTTTGGGACAACATTGACCATTTAATCGCCAGGCGCAACCATATGCACCACTTATACGATGCTTCCGACCATGGAAATCCTTCGTTTTTCTTTTTTGTTGATGCTTACTGGCACGATTACAACGTAATTCAGGACAACATCTTTCATGACCTCTTCGATGCAGATGATAATCATGGTGCTTCCGTAATCTGTTACAATGTCAGGTACTCACTATACGAGGATAACGAGGCGTATAACTTTGACGGGCGTTGTGCTGCGGATAAAGACGACGGATATTACAACACCTTTCGCAACAACGTCCTTCACGGCTCAGGTGCGGGTCTGACATTGTCGAACCAGCAGACCCAGGAGGAGATTGATGTATGTTACAATCTTGTTTATGGGACAGGCTCGGCGGTAACAATAGGCGGTCAGCCGGGTTATATCCGTGATATTTATGTCCATCATAATACGTTTACAGACCCTATAACCTTCCGATGGGTAATAGCCGAGCCAGGCAGCGATGAAATCAATGTCTATAACAATATTATAACTAATGGGGACAGCTGGTTGTACGCCCTTGAACCCGACGCCGAGGATGCGGTGCTGGCCGATGACAGGGTGCATGTGGACGATAATCTGCTTTGGACAACCGGCAGTTATGTTGCTGGATGGAGTTGGGGAACTACGCTGCGGACTTTTTCCGAGTGGCAGGGTTACGGCAAAGACTTAAATGGAATTCTTGACGACCCGGAGTTAGACGGAAACTATAATCTCCCCGCGGGTAGTCCTTACCTGGGTATATACGGAAGAGAGATTGTCACCGGTCCTCAGCCGCCGGGACAGGCGAGCAACCCAAGTCCGAGTAATGGCGCTACAAGCGTAA
>CAZIKS010000129.1:0-10742 GCA_964539795.1 uncultured Pirellulales bacterium | reverse complement strand
AACGTTTTTGGCCGACAACGCAGGCATCGGGCTTTGCAGCCGGCCGCAATAGAGCAGGTTATTGGGATAGGCTCTAAATACAGCCCCTCAAAAGAATTAGCGGATTTTCAGTGTCGCAAGCGCAACCGCCGCAAAGGCCGCTGCAAGAAGCCAGAAACGTACCACAACCTGCGGCTCGCTCCATCCTGTTAAATGAAAATGATGATGAATAGGTGCACACCTGAAAAGCCGTTTACCGCCCGAATATCTGAAATAACCAATCTGCAGAACGACGCTGAAAAGTTCGATTACGAAAACTCCGCCGATAATCAAAAGCAGTATTTCATTTCTTGTAACAATTGCTCCGTAACCCATCGCCGCTCCCAGTGGAAGCGAACCAATATCCCCCATAAAAGCCTGCGCCGGATGGCAGTTGTACCACAAAAATCCAAGTGCTGCTCCCAGAATTGCAGAGTAAAAAATGCACAGCTCACCCGCATCGGCTATGTGAGGAAGAAGAAGATAACTGGCCCACGTCACCGAAGTCGTACGTGTCATTGTCTCGGAGGCAACGTAGCAGAGAACCACAAGCACTAAGCTCACGATTCCGATGCATCCGGACGCCAGCCCGTCCATACCGTCTGTCAGGTTGACGGCGTTGCTTGTTGCGGACATATAAAAAATCGCTATCGATACGAATGCCCAGTTGCCCAGAGGCAAACCGTGCTTATAAAAGGGTACCCAGAACATGATTCCATCGGGTATATTTGCAAAATCCATATATAAAAATGACGCTATCAAAACCGAGCCACCGATTTGAAACAGTAGTTTTTCCCAGGCTCTCAAGCCATCCCTTGTGCGGTGGCGAATCTTGCTCGTAAGTTTCAGCCAGTCGTCGATGCCGCCAAGGATGGCAAACCATATAATCAAGATAATCGCCTTTTGAACAAAAGGATTGTTCAGCTTCGCCCAAAGCAGTGTTGTTGACAGCACCGAAACAATGATAATCAGTCCGCCCATTGTTGGTGTGTTGGCTTTTTCCTTGGTCAGTTCGTTAAGGGCCGTGTGATGAAATTCCGGAAGGTCGCCAATTTTTTTCCGCATTAGCCAGCGAATAATCTTCGGACCCAGCAAAAAGGCTATCATCAGGCTCGTTAGTATCGCCGCAACAGAACGGAACATCACGTCTTGGTAAGCGTAAAAACCCAGCCGGTGGGTAAAAACTTCACGAAAATGCCATAACAAATGATATATCATCTGGTCTCTCTTGGCTCGACTTTAGCCGAGCCCGCTTCCATTCGAGAGAAAAGCTCCTTTAATTTCTCGATGACCTGCTCCAGTTTGGAGGCCCTCGAACCTTTCACTAATATCACATCATAATCTTTTATAAATTCTTTGAGATTATTGCAAGCTGAAAGAGTGTCTTTGAAACATTTTGTTTGCAAATTATATTCGGCTGTACTTTTCGCTCTCTCGGCCGCAATTGTTGCTGATTCGCCCACCGCCAGCACCAACTGAACTTTAGCCTCTGCGATACGCTTGCCCAATTCGTTATGCAGTTCTTCGCTTTGTCTGCCCAATTCAGCCATATCGCCGCATATAAAAACACGTCGTCGCTTCTCGCCTTCCTTCAGATTGACAAGTATCTCCAGCGCATTTTGCATTGATGCCGGATTGGCGTTATAGCAGTCATTTAATACTGTCAGCGTTCCGATTTCCATCAGTTGCGCCCTCATTGCAATTCCGGCATAGTCGCCCAGCCCTCTTATATCTTGTGCAAAATCGTCGATACTTATTCCGAATCGGCTGCAAACTGCCCAGGCGGCAAGGGCATTTTCAACATTGCCTCCACCGGCCAAAGGCAAAGTGATTTCAGTCCCCTCGATAGTAAACCTGCTTTCTGAACCGCCACAGACAATGTCTTCTCCTCGTATATCACAGTCTTTCGACCTGCCGAAAGTGGTAAATGCCACCCCTTTGCCCCGGCTGCCCTCGAGAAGCCGCTCAAAGTCTCCGTTGATTATGAAAACGCCTCCCTGCCGCAGACCTTCCGATATGGATAGTTTTTCCTCGGTTATCGTTTCAAGGTCGCCGAAGCCGGAAAGATGCGACGGATAAACATTTGTTACAACCGCTATGTCCGGCTGTGCTATTCCTGTCAGGTAAGCTATCTCACCGGGGTAATTGCTGCCGAGTTCGGCGATTATAATTTCATCATCCTCCTCAGCCCCTAAAAGTGTCAGTGGAAGACCTATATTGTTATTGAAATTTTTCGGCGATTGATGCACGCCGAAATGTTGACTTAAAACCTGGTGCACAATTTGTCTTGTTGTCGTTTTGCCTACAGAGCCGGTTATTGCCGCCACCTTGAAATTCATCCGCCGACGATACTCTCTCGCTAAATCACCGAGAGCCTTTATGGTATCCTTGACCCTGAGAATACAGTCGCCGGTGAATTTCTCATCTCTGCTGACTACGGCACAAACCGCGCCATTGGCGAAGGCATCGCATACGTAGTCATGTCCGTCAAAATTTTCGCCGGCAATGGCAAAAAAGCACTCGCCTGTCTTGACGGTTCGTGAGTCCGTGCTTACGCCGGTAAAAAAAACGCTGCTGTCGATGTCTGTTTCACAATATGCTTCTGTTATTCCAGCCAGCTCTGTAATTAAAAAGGCTTTCATTGTTCTTCTTTAACCGTTGCATTTCAGGGCTTGTTCAATAACCGGCCTTAGCCGATCGGTCCATAACTTATAACCTTCTTTGCTAAGATGTAATTGGTCTGCTTTGAATAGTTCCGATTTTGGCCTGCCGTCGTCGCCAAGCAGCGGTGTTGCCGAATCAAAATAAAACAGGTTTTCGTCAACGGCAGAAAAGTCTTTTATCATCATATTGGCTTCTTTCATTTCACCCCAGAGCTTCCACCGGCTCTGACTCGGTTTAATCCCTATGAATATTATAGGCGTTTGAGGTATTTTCTTATGTGTTGCCTTGACAAACTTCTTATAATCTTCAAATACGCGTTGTGCGGTTTTGCCCTTTGCGATATCGTTATCACCGGCGTAAAACACTATCGCTTTTGGCTTGTAAGGGTAAACAATCCTGTCTGCAAAGTAACTAACCTCTGCAATCTGTGAGCCTCCGAACCCGCGATTGATAACTTTTAGCTCAGGAAAAAAGTCGCGGGTTTTCCACATCACAATACTTGAGCTGCCCACAAAAAGTACTGCATCTTCGGGATAAGAATTCTTACTGTCCCACAATTCGAAAGCCTTAATGTTTTTTTCCCAGTGTTCGTAAGTCTCCTGCTCGGATGAAAAACCGTCCTGTACGCTCACGGAAAGGATTAAAAAAAACGCCGCTAAAAAAAGACGAATTCTGTTCATTGCACAACCTCCTTAATAAAACTCGTTCTTTTGCATTTTTTCTTGCCGTTTGAATCGACTGGCTCTGAATAAGAAAAGTTGTTCATTTTTGTTTTTCAAGGCACTCTAAAGCCGCATCTTTGTCGCTGAAATCGAATTTCTGCTTTCCGATTATCTGGTATGTTTCATGTCCTTTGCCGGCTATAACTACTATATCATTTTTTTCAGCGTTTTTTATCGCAAGTTCAATCGCCTTTTTTCTGTCCGACTCAACTATTATTTTATCGGCTATGGGATTCTTAAAACCTGTTATAATTTCGCCTATTATAAATTCGGGCTGTTCGTTGCGAGGATTGTCGCTGGTAACCACCACCACATCCGCCAGTTCCTCGGCCACTCTACCCATTCGCGGCCGCTTGCTTCTGTCCCTGTCGCCGCCGCACCCGAAAACTACAGTTAATCTGCCTTCACACAAAGGTTTTAACGTCGCAAGAACATTTTTCAGTGCATCGTCGGTATGTGCATAGTCGATAAACACCGAGAAATCACCGTCCCATTGCACTTTTTCAAGCCGCCCCGGCACCGCCTTCAAAGCCGACAGCCCCGCTGCTGTCCTTGCCAAATCCACACCGGCTGCAATACACAAGCCCGCACTCGCAAGATGATTGCTGACATTGAATCTGCCTGATAAAAAGGTTTTTACTTTTTCCTGTTGCCCCCCGTATTCCAGAACAAAAACCGTCCCTGTAATATCCATCGATTCGATATAAGCTGCAATGTTCGCCGGTTCGTCAATGGCATACCACAGAATTTTAGCTCTTGTTTTTTTTGCGATTTTTTCGGCGTGAGTTGATTGTTTATTCAACACCGCTGTTGCATCGCCTGACAAATTCTCAAAAAGAAGGCTTTTCGCCGCAAGGTAATCTTTTTCCGTCTTGTGATAATCCAGGTGGTCACCGGCCAGATTAGTAAAGGCCGCCGCCTTGAAATCTATCCCTGCAAGCCGGTTCTGAAAAAGGGCGTGGCTGCTCGCTTCTATCACCATATACTTTGAACCGGCACGAACCATTTCATCGGCCATCTCCGCTATTGCCAGGCAGTCAGGCGTTGTCAAAGCCGCATCGCTTTTTTTGGCCCCTGTGTCATAAACGACCGTCCCGATAAGCCCGCACTTTTCGCCGGCATTCTGAAACACCGACCGAACAAGAAACCCTACCGTTGTTTTGCCGTTTGTACCGGTAACCGCAAGGCTGGTCAGTTTGGAAGCCGGTTTGCCCCTGCTCGCCTGTGCCAGAACCGCCGCCGCCTTTGCCGAGTCTCCAACCACAATTACTTCGGCCCCCTCGCAGTCGACGGCTTGTTGACTCACGATATATTTTGCCCCGCTGCTGACGGCCTGCTCGATAAAATCGTGACCGTCGTAAGCCGTTCCTTTAATAGCTGCGAATATGTCGCCCTCTTTGACAAGACGAGAGTCAATACGAACCTGCGGCCGCTCTGCCGGGTCCTTTAAGGAAACCAGATTTACCAGTTCATCAAAAGTCATAAGCTCTCGAAACAACGTTTTTGGCATATTTTAGCTAAAAGACCGAATAATGCAACCAAACTCGTTAACCATTGCAAAAGAAATAAGTTGTGACTATTCGAAATTATTACGATGAAAATTTATGGTTTTTGGTTTATACTTATTAGTAACAGCCGAAAAAAAGTCTCTTGGTAATATATTGAAAGGAATAAAATTATGAAAACTCGGTATCTTCTCGGCATTTTACTGTTTTTGACGGCCGTTTCTCTGCCCGCCGCCGCACAGACCGAATATCTTGCCGTTTTTCCCGATGGCAAAAAGATCGGCCACGCCGTACAGACCAGGCTCGAATCAGATGGCAAAGTAACCACTTCGGAAAAAGTCAACATATCCTTAAGCCGCTCCAGTGTCCCAGTGAATGTTGATATGACGGAAACCTCCATCGAAACGACCGACGGAAAACCCCTCGGTTTTATGTCCGTACAGAACATCAGTATGATGGTAATGAAAATAGTCGGTACAATTGACGACAGCGGAATGGTCAATCTGACATCAACTTCAATGGGAGCCGAGCAGAAAGAATCTATGCCGTGGCCTGAAGGTGCGATTATGGCAGAAGGCCTGCGAATCCTCACCTTAAAAAAAGGCCTGAAGGAAGGTGCGGCCTATTCCGCCAGAATATTTAGCCCGGGGCTTATGCAGGCAGTCGATGCGCAAATAAAAATCGGCCCGAAACAAAATGTTGACCTCCTCGGACGCGTCGTGCCTTTAACCGAGGTTGCAATAAATATGAACGTCCCCGGCTCAGGTGAAATTCCGAACATCCTTTATGTCGATGAAGACTTTCGAGCTCAAAAAAGCATCGTGAACGTGGCCGGTATGCAAATGGAAATGATTGCCTGCACAAAGGAATTTGCCCTCGGACAAAATGATGTCTTTGAAGTGTTTAACAAGATGTTCCTGGCAAGTCCGCAGCCCCTCGAAAATCTCGCAAACACTAAAGCCATTAGCTACCACTTAAAACCGACTTCCCAAACGGCCGAAATGATATTCCCTTCAACCGACAATCAACAGGTAAAAAAACTCCCCGATGGCAGCGTAATCGTCGCTGTCAGACCTCTTGCCGCCTCCTCCGGGGCGAAGTTCCCTTATAGGGGCAGAGATAAAGCTATTCTCGAAGCGACCCAGCCCACAAGATTTCTGCAAAGCGATAACGAAGAGGTAATTAAGCTTGCTCGCCGCGCCGTCGGCGATACTAAGGATGCCGCTCAGGCCGTCGCAAAAATCGAATCTTTTGTCGCTGATTACGTTCAGAACAAAAACCTCTCAATTGGTTATGCCTCTGCTGCCGAAGTCGCCGCCAGCAGGCAGGGTGATTGCACTGAATTTGCCGTTCTAACTGCCGCAATGTGCCGCTCACTCGGTATCCCCGCACAGGTCGTTATGGGAATCGCCTATGTGGATGACTTTGTCGGCCTGCAGACCGGCTTCGGTGGCCACGCATGGGTGCGCGCTTATGTCGGAGGAAAATGGATCGGCCTCGACGCTGCCTTCAAAAGTTCCGGCCGAGGCGGTTATGATGCCGGTCACATCGCTCAAGCCGTCGGCAACGGAAACCCCGAAGATTTCTTCGCTTTAATCGGTACCGTTGGCCAGTTCAAAATCGACAAAATAATAGTCGCCAATGATTAGAAATGCCTCGCCCTAAAATCATTGCGGGCAGGGCTCGTCACTCAGAATCCCTTTGAGCAAGAGATTTGCCGTAGCAGGCCCCTCATCGCTCATAGTCACCCAAACTATATGGTCGAATCGACAGTCAGCCGGGTCATCGTCTCCCCCAGCCGCCCCCGTTGTTGACAGAATATAGTAACGCCGCCCTTTACGCAGTTCTGTTTGATACCTGTGTTTGTGTCCTGCAAAAACAGTATACTTCCTGTCCCCTAACAGCGATTCCAGCTTCTCCCAGTTCTCAAGCTCTTCTTCTTGCCACACCGGCTGATGCATAAATAACAGCGTCCACCGCACGTCTTTGTTTGCTTTTAACGCCTGCCGGAAATATTCAACTTGCCTGTTGCTGATATGCCGTCTCGGGGGGTCTTCCGTATTCAAACAGAGAAACAGAACATCACGGTAAACAAAGTGATAATAGCTTGCCCCAAGCCGCTGTCTCCATTTTCGCGCCATCACTGCATTGCCGATATCATGATTGCCCGCCAAATAAAAAAACGGCATCTCAAGTTTATTTACTATCCCGTCGAATTCCTCCCACTGCCTGTCGAGTTCGGCCTCATTCTCTGTCTCCCCGTTGATTAAATCACCCACGCACATAACAAATTCCGGCTTCAGCAAATTCACCTTCTCAACCCCCTTCGCAAACACACCCGGCCGGTTGCCTCCGTTTCTATCTGACATAATTGCAAACTGAAAATTATTGGCTTCGTTGTAAAATTCCAAATTCGTCCACGGATTTGCCCCGCCTGATTTCCGGATTTTCAAATCCCCCTCGACTCCGCCGCACCCGGCAAAAACAATCGCCAGTAAAACTAAAACAAAGTGCCTGAAAACCTTCATACTACCGCTCCTTCTTTAAATAAAAAAAATCTATTCGAACTGTATATTACTCACAACCAGCTCGACATTGCTCATACCGTTATAAGTATTAATTTTCGGCTGATAAGCTATATTAAAAAACTCATGTTCAAGCAGTTTCTTCTCTAATTTTCCCATCCCGAACCCGATACACCTAAGTGCCGCCGTATTGTCGGTTATCGCAAGTTGCAGGTGATTGCCGTTTGCCCCGCACGTCCTCGGCGTAGATGCCAGGCACACCCCTTTTGTTGCAAATACCGGCTCCGGATTGCCCTGCCCGAAAGGCCCCAGCATCTGCAGCTCGCTCACAAGCTCCTTGCTCAGTTCCTTCAGTGACGCCTCCGCATCTATAAGCAGTTTATCGACAACGTCCTCTTCGCTCAGGTTCTCTTTGGCGTAAGCCTCGAAGTCCTCCGCAAAACCCTCAATCTTTTCACTTTCCAGCGTTATCCCCGCCGCCATTTTATGTCCCCCGAATGTCGTCAGGTGTTCCGAGCAGGCGCTGATGCCTCCCAGCATATCGAATCCCGCTATCGACCGCGCTGAACCCTGGCTGATACCCTTCGTCCGGTTAATCATTATTGTCGGCCGGTAAAATCTGTCCACTATCCTCGAAGCCACTATACCTATTACACCCGCGTGCCAGTCCTCGCTTGCAAGCACAATACTTTTTCGGTCAGGATGGTTCAGCCCCATCCCAACTATCATTTCGCAGGCCTGCTTGAATATCTTTCGCTCGTAACGCTGGCGCTCTCCGTTTTGCTCTTTAAGATATTCCGCTATCTGCATCGCACGAATCCGGCTCTCGCTCGTCAAAAGCTCCACTGCCAGCCGTGCATGTCCCATTCGACCTGCTGCATTCAGCATCGGCCCGAGTCGAAACCCGATATGAAAACTGTCAAGCCCATGCCCGGTCAGCCCCGCCGTTTCAATCAACGCCTCAATCCCGCAAAGTTTACAGGCGGCCAGAGTCTTCAATCCGTAGCTTGTCAGAACCCGGTTCTCCCCCGTCAAATCCATTACATCCGCTACCGTTCCCATAGATGCCAGCGACGTCGCATTCAGCATAAATTCTCGCAGCCGCGGCTCAAGTCTCCGCCCCGTCTTAAACTCGTTCGCAAGAAGCCACGCCACCTTGAAGGCTACCATTGCCCCGCAGCTATTCTGGTTCCCGTAGCCCTCATCAAGCCCCGGATGCACAATCACAGCCGCTTTCGGCAGTTCCTCCTCAGCCTGATGATGGTCTGTTATTATCAAATCAACGCCTGCTTTCTCTAACAGTTCCGCCGACTCGAACGCCGTGATGCCGCAGTCCACCGTGATTAAAACTTTCGTCCCGCCTTTCACCAGCCCTTCCATCGCCTCGGCATTCAGCCCATACCCCTCCTCGATGCGATGCGGAATATAGTAATCGGCTTCCCCCCCCAGAAGTCTCAGTATCGCCGCCATAATCGCAACACCGGCAATACCATCGACGTCATAATCGCCGTAAATGGTGATTTTCTCCTTCTCTTTTATGGCCTGCCTGATTCGTCTGACAGCTTTTTCCGCCCCCGGCATCTCCTCTGGGCTAATAAGCTCCGTCAGTCTCGGCCGAAGAAAAGCTGCACCCCCCTCACCGTCCGTTATCCCCCGGTTTATCATTATCTGCGCAAGAAGCCCTGATACCTTCAGTGATTTGGAAAGTTCCTCTGCTCGCTTATCTGCCGGCCGGATTACCCACTGTTTTTTAGACCTCACAAGACGCATCTTGTTGGGCCCCCACTTTGCTACTTTTGCATAATAGGAGCTCTTGCGTCCCGGCCCTGTTTGCGTCCCTGCCGATGGTTGCATCAATAATACGTCCTTAACTTCTATGTTTGGTTCTTTTGCCGCTTCTCTTTATACCACAAAACGCCCAATCACTGCAACAATTCTTTTTCCAATACCCCCTTACACTCGCCTCCTCACATCTTTCATCCGCTGCAGTAATAAATAATCAATTATCAAAACCCTTCAAGCCAATTCTCGGCAAACGCCCTCAAATCCACTCCCCCTATTAAAAAAATCAGGGCCGGGTTGCGGAGGGAGGAAGGGGGAGCGATATCCCGACCCTGACGTATTTTTTATCTTTTTTCTAAAAAATCAGGGCCGGGTTCGGAGGGAGGAATTGTTGAGCGAAATTTACCCGACCCTGATATATCTATTGAAGGCCCCGCGCCGCCCGTCTATATGCTGCTCCGTCGGCCGCGGGCGGTGCATAATAGCCTTTACATTCGAAACCAAAATACTTACCTTAATATATAATGCAGTGCGCCACCCGGACACATAGGGTGCCGGCGGAGAAAGGTGGCGCACTGCGGAGGACTCTTATTAAATCTCCGGTCATAATCAAACATATCAATTCCCTTAATCTCTCTATGTAACCTGTAATGCTCCAAAAACAAAAAAACGCCAACATACTGATAAATGCTGGAAAGTGCATAAATTGATATGAACCGCCAGCATACGTCCTGATAAATCGATTAACGTACACAGCGGCATTTTATGAGTTGATTTCTCTCAACCTGCCCTGATTTTACCGTTATTGTTATGGTTGTCAACAAAAAAAATGGATTATTCCGCTTTTTTCTTTACTTTGCTCTGCCGGCCGGGTATATTCATATATGGTCTTTTGACTGTAAATTCCCGTTTTTTTCTCGGGTCATGTAGATACATGGTGTGCTTTCCCTAAAAATAGGGAGTGCCGGGCCTTCTAAACGCTTTTTGACCGGGTGCGGATGATTTTGTGTGAAATACCTGAAATTGCTTAAGTGTCCCTGTGACCAATATCACAGGGACGCTTGGCATTTCGGGGTGAGTTCCATAATTTTGCACTTTACATTTTGATTTTTAATCTTTTATAATGCCCCTTATGAAGGATTCTCTGTCCCATCTGCCGCAGCGAAAAAGAGGCGAGCTTGCACGTATCCTAAGCATTATTCGCCGGACGGTCCCGCAGGCCGAGATGATAATCCTCTTCGGCTCCTACGCAAGAGGCGACGCCGTAGAAGATGTTACCGTAGACGGCCATACAACCTACGAATACTCCTCGGATTTCGATATCCTCGTAATCGTCAAATCCAAGGCCTTGGCTGATAACCTCGATCTCTGGTACGCACTCGAAGACGAAGCAGGCAAACTGCCCGTACAGACGCCCGTTAAAATAATCGCACACGAAATAAATTTCGTAAACAGTAAACTGGCCAAAGGCCAGTACTTCTTCAGCGATATCAAAAAAGAAGGCATAATCCTCTACGACTCGAAAA
>CAZIKS010000128.1:4875-10988 GCA_964539795.1 uncultured Pirellulales bacterium | reverse complement strand
CACGGCCTTATCCATATCTTTTTGGATGAAAAGAGTTTTAAGGGCTGTGGAGGGCTTGAACTCAACGACGAGATAAAAGTCACTATTGCGGCCCAGGCGAGTATGCTGCTGCTGAACCGAAAGACCAGCTATTTCAGGAAGCTTCGGACTATTCTTGTATATCCCCATACTTATGTGGCCAGGGCTGCATCATCGACCGGGGTGGTGGGGCCCAGCGCCCGGCTTGGTGAATCGTGGCAGAACGGCCCGGTTGTTCTTGCATGGGACAGCGTGCAAGGCGGCGCTCGGAACATCACAGACGGCAAAAATGTCGTACTTCATGAATTCTCTCATCAATTGGACCAGGAAGACGGGGCCGCCGACGGAGCTCCGATTCTCGAACAGCGAACCAGCTATGTCGCGTGGGCACGCGTGCTGAGCGAAGAATACGAGGCCCTGAGAAAGAAAAGACGCGGAAAACCCGTTATGAATAAATATGGAGCTACAAATCCTGCCGAGTTTTTTGCGGTAGCTACTGAGACCTTTTTCGAGAAGGCAAAACAAATGAAGAAAAAACATCCAGAGCTTTACGATGAGTTGAGGGATTATTACAAGCTCGACCCGCTGGAGTGGTTGTAGGGATTTTTCTCACTTTTTACGTCTGTAAGGGCAAAAATAACGGTCAATATGAAAGCTTGAGCTTTAAAGAGAGACTGGATATTCTATTGGAAACTGGAAGATATAAAAATTGTTTCTAAAATCGTTAAAACGACAAACGTTAGTTTGAAGAATGAAAAGTACAGTAAGTAGGAGATAGCGGATGTCTATTATTGCAGTCACAGTGGGTTGTCTGTTGATTTCGGTCATCTGGAATATACTTTTCTGGGACAGGTCTTACGGTATATCTATGCCTATTTTTGCGGCCGTAGTTATTTCCTTTCTTCTGTGGTTCAAAAGAACAAGCCTGTCCAAAGCCAGATTAACGTTGTCCATCCATCTATTTCTCCTGGCATATCTGTCCATTTGTGTTGTTTGTTATCGAAATAGCCTGATCCTTTATGCTGCGATTCCAACCATCCTGCTTGGTCTCGGTGCAATTGTGTTTACTGGACAGGAGGGTTATTCATTTTCTAATTGTATAGGCTTGATAGAATCTTTAATTAAAAAGATTGTTGGTGCAATTTCCGCTGCACCCGATGCGGTAGGTAAAGCATTTAATAAGCTTTTAGGAATCGATAAAGCTTCACGAACAGCTATAAAAGTTCTTATAGGAATTCTTGTTTCTATTCCATTTCTGGTAGTATTTGCCTGGCTGTTTATTTCTGCAGACCCAATTTTCGAAAATCAACTAAAGGATTTTTTCGATTTCATCTGGCAGCCGGAACTTTTCAAAAGAGGTGTTGTAGTTATTTTTATGTGGTTTTTTTTCTGCGGTTACCTTTCCCGAACTTCCGAAGGTATTTCATTGGAATCACATCTTGACAGAGCTAAGCCAAAGCAGACCTACGACGGCATAATTGTTTTCGTATTTCTTCTAATGAATAATCTTCTTTTTCTTTCTTTCATTATTATTCAGGTGGAATACCTCTTCGGAGGAGCAGAGATAATTAGAAATACGTCTTTTACTTATTCAGAATATGCTCACAGAGGTTTTTATGAGTTCTGGGCGACTGTTATACTTGTTTCAATAATAATCATTTATACCGATTACAGACTTCTGGAACAGAAGGGACGTGTTCGGCGTATGGTTGAATACGCATGGATTGCAATGATCTTTCAAACCCTTGTAATTATCGCCTCGGGTTTGAAACGAATTCTGGTATATGAAGAAGCCTACGGTTATACGTATCTCAGGATTCTTGTTGGCTTGTTTCTTCTTTGGATGGCCGGTGCCTTTATACTTTTTATTCTGAAAATTATTCGATTTAAGTCGCTCTCCTGGCTCATCAGCGGCGGGCTGAGTTTATCCTTTGTGTTTTTGGTTTTTGTGAGTACATTCAGCATAGACACATTTATAGCTCGAAAAAACATTGACCGCTATCTCAAACAAGGTAAAGAACTCGATATTGAATACCTTTCGTATTTATCGACCGATGCCTACTCAGAGATCAAGCGTCTTAAGATGGAAGCAGAAGATGAAGAGGTTAGAAAATCAGCAGACAATCTTCTTTTGGAACTGCGTAAAACATCAGAGAAGAACCTTCAGCACTGGGCTTCGTGGAATCTAAGCCTGTCTAAGGTTGAACGATAAGGGAAGGGGAATATGCACACAGCCGCAAGTTGTTAAATTCGGCTTTTGCTTTTGAAAGATAAATTTGATATTATCGCGGCATTAGCAGCGTCACCTGCCAAGATAAAGGTAGTTGAAGCTGTAAAGAGAATACCGTGATAAAAAAGGAAACCCGATGACAGGTAAATTTTCGAAGGAGGATTTATGTACAGTTTAAGATATTTTTTTCTGCTGATTCTTAGTGTATCCACGGCGGCCTTAGCCGGTGATAACAAAACCTGGCCTTGTTTTCATGGTCCACGGCGCGATAATTTGTCGAGCGATACAGGGCTTTTGCAGAGCTGGGGGGAAGAAGGTCCGAAGTTATTATGGACAGCCTCCGGGATAGGGCACGGATACAGTTCAGTAGCGATAGTGGGGAAGCGAATTTTTACAGCCGGCATGATAGACAAACAAACATACGTAACGAGTCTGGACCTTGAGGGAAAACAAGTGTGGCAACGTCTCAACGGACAGTCGTGGGAAGCCAGCGAACGACAACCCTGGGCCGTTCCGTATGGGGGTTCTCGTGGAACGCCGACTGTGTATGGTGACACTGTTTACCACCTTTCCGAGCTTGGACGGCTGGCCGGGTTCAATTTGAAGACGGGTAAGGAAAAATGGCAGGTAGAATTATTAAAGACTTTCGAAGCAGAGCGGCCAGAATATGGGTATAGCGAATCCGTGTTGATTGATGGGGATATTCTTTTTTGCTGTCCGGGCGGCAAACGGGGGTACATAGCAGCGCTGGAGCCGGCTACGGGACGCACATTGTGGGCTAACACCGAGATAAAAGATGCGGTGGGGAACTGCTCGGCAGTGGTTGCAGAGATTGATGGTTTCGAGCAGGTAATTACGCTGAGCGCAAACCGCGTGCTTAGTTTTGACCCAAATAACGGGCGTCTGCTATGGGATTATGTGTTCGGCAACAAACGACAAAACAACGTAGCGGACGTGATAGTCGATAAAGGTCTGGTCTATGCCTCAAGCGGTTATGGTAAAGGTAGTATTCTGCTTCGAGCCAAACGGCAGGCGAGCGGGGAGTTTATTGTCGAACCGGTGTGGACAAGTGAGCTATTAGACAACCACCACGGTGGAGTGTTGCTGGTGAAGGGTCATCTTTATGGCGCCGGCCATGAGGCGCGCGGGTGGTTCTGCCTGGATTTCGATACGGGGCGCAAGATGTGGCAGGCTCCGGGTAAAGGTTCTCTGACTTATGCCGACGGGATGTTTTACTGCCTTGATGAAAAAGGGAAGATGTCGCTGATAAAGGCGACGAGCGAGAAGTGGGAGGAGTCAGGCTCGTTTCGTGTTCCACGCGGGGGCAGCGGTCTGTACTGGGCCCATCCTGTAGTTTTCGGCGGCCGGCTTTATGTGCGCCATTCGGACAAACTCTTTGCTTACAGTGTTCGCAGAGATTAACTTTATAAAGCGAACCATCGAAGCCCTGTATTTCTTTGGCTTCTTTAAATCTATGCCGGATAACCAACAGTTTGTGCGAAGAGCACGCTCTGCTGCGGTTTCAGTTTTAATTCTTTTGCAGTGTTGGTCCTATCGCAATTGTGAAACCATGCAGCTAGGCCCTGTGAGGCTGCAAACAAATAGACATTTGAGGCAATTAGACCTGTGGCGACATAGTAATATGACTTTTGCACTTCCGGGTCACCAATATTTCGGTCCGGCTGGCCGGGTCCCATATCGTACCTGGTGCGGTCGACGACATAGAAGATATTCACCGGGGCAGTTGCTGCGGAACGCCTGCCGGCCCGGGCCCGGTGGTCTCCGGAGACGATGGGAGTGAGACGGTGATGAATGGCCTCATAGAGATAGACGCCTTCGGGCATTGCAATATAGAGGTCGATTTCCTGGGAGTTACTTGCAGATGCGGCTGTTCTTCCGGGCTTTTGAAATGAAGCTTTTTCGCGGTTTACGCCGAATGCCGCCCAGAGAAGATTAGAGAGCATCTGCGGTGAGAGTTTTTGCGGACTGATATTGCGGATTGTCCTTCTGCTCTGCAGGGCCGCCAGCACGGATTTACCACCGTCTGTCTGGGGTTTTGGAAGTGTGATTGGCTTCAGGTCCTGTAATGAGCCGGCGGCTTCCTGAGCGGACTTGGAAGTTGCAGCAGCCAGTACGGTGAAAGCCGGTAGTGCCTTTATGAATGTTCTTCGATTCATCTTATTCTCCAATCAATTTTAACAGTTGATTTTAAGCGCTCACTGGCAACATGATACCACGGCTTTAGAAAAATATCCAGGTCAGTTGTATTTGAAGGCGGCATTTTAGACGATATTGACAGATTTGGTTTGGGGGTTTATGATTTGGGGGAGACGACGATTAGAAGATGAAAAAAGCCGTTTTGTGCCGGTAAAGAAAGAACAGGAGGCTATAAGATGAAAAAGATTCTCATAGTTACGGTGTTATCATCTTTGTGGTTCGGGAGTGTTTCATCAGGTGAAGAACTGACGTACAAAAAGCAAGCTCTTGAGGCGCTGGTCAAACAGGTTTCAAAACTTCTGGAAGCTTATGATTCGCAAACCGGCCATTTCGGAAGTGGAATCTGGATTAGCACGGACCAGAACAGGATGTACCCCTTAGCGGTTGCTTACGCCTATAAAGGCGAGGGGAACCGCTACTACAAGGACAAGGAACTTCTTGAAGTTATAATTAAGGCTGGGGACGCCCTGATTGAAGACGCCGATGAAAAGGGGAAGTGGGAATTCAGGAAGAAAGACGGCAGTACGTGGGGCAAGATACATCAGCCGTGGATTTACTCACGGTGGATGCGGGCCTATTGGCTGATTAGGGAGGACATGTCGGCTGAAAGCAATGAGATGTGGGCGAAGGCTTTGAAGTTAGGCTTTACGGGCATCAACGAAGAGCAATTAGCTCGTGATGTTCATAATATTCCGGCGCACCATTCGATGGCGCTTTATCTTGCGGGTAAGGCATTTAATCGGCCTCAATGGTGCGAACGGGCGGGTGAGTATTTGGTAAAGGTTGTTGGGAGGCAGGCAGAAGGTGGGTACTGGTCGGAGAATTTCGGGCCGGTGGTGGGGTATAATTTCGTCTATGTCGATGCGCTGGGGACATACTATGCGATGAGCGGCGACAGGCGCGTTTTTGTGGCGTTGGAGAGGGCGGCGAAGTTTCATTATCACTTTCGTTATCCGAATGGGGGGCGGGTCGAGACGATAGATGAACGAAATCCTTACAAGAAAGGAATAGACGTCGGCAATGTTGGTTTCACATTTACACCGATTGGCCGGGCGTATTTGAGTGAACAGTGGAGCCGGTACGGGTGGGACAGGCTGCCGGCAGATTTGGCGGCGTCGCTGCTGCTGTATGGCGAAGAAGGGGCAGTTGCAAAACCGGAATCGAGCGGTTCGGAGGGAAGGTTTGTACTGAAAGAGGGGGGGAAGGAAATGGCTGCGACTATTGGCGACGGGCCGTGGTTTGTGTGTTTGTCTGCGTATGCAAGTTCTATAACCCAAAATCGATGGATGCAGGACAGGCAGAATTTTGTGAGTATTTACCATGAAAAGACGGGTCCTTTTTTGGGCGGGGGCAATACGAAAGCTCAGCCGGGATGGAGTAATTTTACGGTTGGTGATATGGGTCTTCTGCGTCATAGAAAGGGAGATGAGAATCCGGATTTTTCACCTAAAGGGGAACTTTACCATGTGCCGACTGATGTTAAGTTGGTTTTAGGGGAGCAGGCAGGTCTGGATATGAGATACGGGCCGGAGGAGTGCCGGATTCGCATAATAGTTAAAAATGAAAGTACCCTGGAATATGTAGTTGAGTCGACGACAAAGTCTAATCTTGCTGTTGCAGCGCATCTGACATTGCTGCCGGTTCTGGG
>CAZIKS010000128.1:0-4834 GCA_964539795.1 uncultured Pirellulales bacterium | reverse complement strand
AAACCGGAGGGGGAGAAAAGGCGACGCTTGGCGAGGAGGAGATAGAATGGAAAGGCGAAGAGTTGGGAGGGCGATTGCGTTACGGGGGATATCAATTGCATTTACCTGAGACGGCGAGTATCTATTGGCCGTCACTGGGGCATAATCCATATCGCAAAGACGGGTATACAACGCCGAGTGAGGGGCGGATTGAAGTTCGGATTCCGTTGGATAAACAGCATAACAGGTATACTGTCAGGATAGAAATTTTGAAATGAGAATTTTATATTCCAAGCAAAAAGGAAAAATGAGGAGTTAGTTATGGCAGACGGCAGGCCGAGTCGCGAGGAGGCGTTTTCGTTATTGACCAAATATAATAAGAGCGAGGGTTTGATAAAACATGCTCTGGCGGTCGAGGGGGTGATGCGTTACTGCGCGCGGAAGCGCGGCGAGGATGAGGAGAAATGGGGGGTGATAGGGTTAGTGCATGATTTGGATTATGAGCAATTCCCGGATGAGCACTGCAGCAAGACGGGTGAGATACTTAGAGGTGCGGGCTGGCCGGAGGATTATATTCGGGCGGCGGTGTCGCACGGGTGGGGGTTGTGCAGCGATGTCGAGCCGGAAAGCGAGATGGAAAAGGTGCTTTATGCGATTGATGAGTTGACGGGGCTGATAGCGGCTACAGCTCTGGTTCGGCCGTCAAAGAGCGTAATGGATATGAAGGTCAAGTCGGTTAAAAAGAAGTGGAAGGACAAGGCTTTTGCGGCGGGAGTGAGCAGGGATGTGATTGCGAAGGGAGCGGAGATGTTAGGCGTTGAGGTGGGCGAGCTGATAGAAGAAGGGATTATGGGGATGCGGGAGGTTGCGGAGGAGATAGGTTTAAAAGGTAATATTTAACAGGAGGCAAGTACAATGACAGGCATAAGGAATTTTGCGGCGATAATTTTAGCGGTTATGGTTTTGTTCGGCTCTTTTAGCTGCGGGCCTGACAGAGTGACAGCGGTGAAGGGGAGACAGCAAGCTATTGATAATTTGACGGCTGGTGAGTTTAAGTGGAATGTCAGCCGGCCGTTAGTAGAGCCATTGCAGCGGGAGGGGGATTTTACTTACTCGGTGAAGGACCCTTCGATTGTTCGATATAAGGGCAAGTGGCATTTGTTCTGCACGCTGCGCGGTAAAGAGAGGTCACATCGAATAGAGTATATATCGTTCGATGACTGGGACAACGTTGAGAATGCCGAACGCCATTATCTAAATATTACCGACGGTTATTACTGTGCTCCCCAGGTGTTTTATTTTGAGCCGCATGAGAAGTGGTACCTTATCTATCAAACATTAGGGAAACCGCGTACGCCGGCACTTCAGCCGGCGTGGTCGACTACAGAAGATATCAGTAATCCGAAATCGTGGAGTAAGCCGACACTTCTTTTCAAGGAGCATCCGGATAATGTCAGGATGTGGATAGACTTCTGGGTTATTTGTGATGACAGCCGGGCACATTTTTTCTTTACTTCGCTGAATGGTAAGATGTGGCGGTCAGAGACGAGTCTTGAGGATTTTCCGAGGGGGTGGAGCCGGCCGGAGGTTGTGCTTGAGGGTGATATTTTCGAGGCGGGTCATACGTACCGTCTGAAGGGGATGGAGAAGTATTTGACGGTTGTGGAGGCGGAGAGCCCGGGCAGGCGGTACTACAAGGCTTATATAGCGGACAGGCTCGACGGAGAATGGAGGCCTTTGGCGGCGACAAGAGAAAAGCCGTTTGCAAGCCTGGTCAATACACACGATACAGGTGAGCACTGGACAGATTCATTCAGTCACGGGGAACTTATACGGGCGGGATATAACCAGAGGCTCGAAGTGGACCCGGCAGAGGTGAAGCTGCTTTTCCAGGGCGTTACAGATGAGCGGAAGATAGGGAAAAGGTACGGGGAGATACCGTGGCGTTTGGGGATATTAGAGCCGGTGCGGTTAGGCTTTGAAAAAGCAAAGGACAAGACGGTTTATTATCCGCCGCCGGAATCGGAGGGGGGATGGAGGAGAAATACAGATGCTGATTTTTTACGTTCGCTGAATATTGACCCCGATAAGCTGGAGGAGTTCGGTGAGTATAATCTTTCTGTTCCAAGCTCTCAGTGGATGCCATACGCCCAGTATAAGGGGATTATTGTTATTAAGGACGGGTGGGTAATCGGGGAGTGGTATAACCGGCCGGAAGCGGAGACGTTCAAGACTTATATATCGAGCAATGGAAAATCTTTTGCGACGATGGGTTTCGGGATAATGAACAGAGACGGCGAAAGGGGTGATATAGGATTAAAAATCGGGCCGGGAAGCAAGGTTTATGACCGGCAGTGGCTTGATGAGGGATTTCCACTTTCGGATGAGCTTAAGGAACAGATTACTTTCGAGCAGATATTCCGGCATACTTCGGGGCTTTGTCCAGAAAGGACGGGAACAGGAGAAGATGTTGAAAAAGGCCGGAACCAATGGACGGATTATACAGAGTGGATTTTCGGTCGGGACGAAAAGTGGCCGGAAACGGGGAAGCTTTATTTCGAGCCGGGACGCCCGGAACAGTACGAGGGAGTCGATAATAAATCAGGGAATTATATCGCTTATTCGAGCGTGGGCTACGGGCATCTTGGTTTTGTTTTTCGCAATGTCTATGGAGTGCCGGCGAGGGAATTTCTCTGGGAGAGGCTCCTTAGTCCGATTGGTTTTAGCGGGATAGATTATCATGCCCCGCCTCACGACGAGATTAAATGGTTCAGTGCGGGTGGGCTTCGGATGACGCCGCGGGACTATGCGCGGTTTGCGTATTTTCTTCTGCGGGACGGCAAGTGGGGAGATGAACAAATTGTGTCGCCGGAGTGGGTACAGCGGTTCAGGTTATTTCGTTATTATCCAAATATTCGTTCCA
The DNA here is from genome assembly GCA_964539795.1 of uncultured Pirellulales bacterium. Taxonomy (GTDB): domain Bacteria; phylum Planctomycetota; class Phycisphaerae; order Sedimentisphaerales; family Anaerobacaceae; genus CAZTKW01. The sequence continues at coordinate 1,932 of CAZIKS010000128.1, read as the reverse complement.
ATGCGGACGGTTATTTCGGGGAGCAGTATCCGAGGGACATGTTCAGGATTGCCGGGTCGGGGCTTAACTGGGCTTTTATCGTACCTTCGATGGATTTGATAGCTCTTCGCACAAGCAGAGTCGATAATTCGCGGTGGGAGGAGGTCGAGAAGAAGTTTCTTCGAAAACTTTTTGCGGCGGTTGGAGGGACAAAAGAAAAAGACGGAGCCGAAAGAGTTGCTTCGAAAGGTCGTATTGTTGTTGACCCTGAGCGGCCGCAATGGCTGATGCGTGAAGGAGGTAAGCCGTTTTTCATGTGCGGGCCGGGAGACCCGGAGGGCTTTCTTTATAGGGGAGGATTAAATGCGGACGGTACGCGCAGGGGCGACCAGGAAGAGCTGATAGAGAAGATGGAAGGGACGGGGGCCAACTGTATTTACCTGATGGCGATTCGGTCGCACGGTGGTGACGGGGAGGCGACACATAATCCATTTGTAGATAACGACCCTGCAAAAGGCGTTAATTCCAAAGTGCTCGACCAGTGGGAGAAGTGGTTTACGACGATGGATGAGTACGGGATTGTTATTTATCTGTTTATTTATGACGATGCGATAAACGTGAGTAAGAATTTAGGTTGGCCTCTCAGTGATTCTGGTGAGCTACACAGCGGGGAAAAGGATTTTCTTGAAACACTTGTTAACCGTTTCGAGCATCATAAGAATTTGATATGGTGCGTGATGGAAGAGGTGGAGGAGATGGGGGACGACTATAAGGAGCATACGAGGAAAATCACAGCGGCCATTCGAGAGACGGATGATAATAAACATGCGATAGCGGTGCACCAGTTAAATGGATTGTCGTTTCATTTTCCGGATGAGGCGAACGTTGACCAGTTTGCCATTCAATACAACGTCGAAACCGCCAGGGAGATGCATGACGGGACAGTTCAAGCGTGGAAAGAAGCGGCTGGCAGGTACAGCCTGAATATGTCGGAGGTAAAAAGTCATACAGTCGGAGGGAGGGCACCGACACGGAAAAAGAGCTGGGCCTGCGCAATGGGCGGGGCCTATGTGATGATTATAGAAATGGATATCGCGGGAACGACGATAAGCGAGCTTGAAGACTGCGGGAGGCTTGTGCGGTTTTTCGAGTCAACGAATTTTTACGAGATGTCACCACATGACGAATTGCGATATGGGGGTACGGAGTATGTACTGGCGCAGCCGGGAAGAAGTTATATTGCCTATGCGTCCGAGCTTAAGGGCAAAATCGGGCTGAGGGATATGAGCAGGGGCAGGTATGACTTCAGGTGGTTTGATTGTGCAACGGGAAAAGAGGTTTTGCAAAGCGGGGTGACGGTGGCAGCAGGTGACCGGATGTGGTACAAGCCGGCCGGCATCAGTAATGAATTAGCCGTTTATATAAAGCGAGTTGAGGAATAGAGCGGGCCGTTTTATAGCTTACAATTCGGTGCCAGCCAGCCAATTGTCAGTCAGGGTCTTCAAATCGTCGAGATGGTTGAAATCGGCTCCTAATTTAAAGGCAAATTTGTCTCATTTTTGCTGAAGACGTACAGTTAGTCATTTATTCTTCGATGGTCTGGTTTGCTTTGGCCTTTTGCCAAAACACAAGAATGAGAATACCCAGAACCAAACAACTCAAAAAATCACCCAGGAACCACAGAGGGGGCATTGCCACTACCAGCCCCGTTATCCCACAAACCACACCTAAGAATACTGAAGCCAGACCTGTGAACGGTATCAACACCGGGTATTTCATAGGGTGCAGGGCCAAAATGATTAAATACACTCCCGTCGCAACAGCCATGGCTGATCCCACACGAACCACGTACTCGACCAGCGGTGAATCCGGAAGATGAAACGATTCGGCCCCAAAGAATTTGGCAATGGATTCCCATGCCGAGATAGGCAGGAACATTCCAAATACGCTCAG
>CAZIKS010000127.1:8924-11069 GCA_964539795.1 uncultured Pirellulales bacterium | reverse complement strand
GTACTGCAGGCCACGTAGAAACACTCATCCATATTGTTTTTGTCTGACCCCCAAAAGTCCCATCTGGCAAAGTACAATTACAAGAATCCCAAGTACCGTTTAATTCTGTTTCTCCATAATTAACTAGAGTACGGCCATTGGTTGTTACTAACTCATAATGCCAGCAGGTTGGGCCTGTTATACTTATTCCAGGTAACGTCATTTTGCCCCCCTTTACCCTACATTATAAGCTATTTGATAACTGCACGTTCCACCACCGGCAACAGCTATAATAACAGCTACTCCTTGATGGCACATAATACCACCTGTATTAATTACATGATTATATTGTGCTCCAATAACCATATAATTAGCAGGCCATATTTGCCTGGCACTTGCTGCCACTATATTATTGTCGTAAACATTAACAGTTATATCATTAAGATGATCAGTTTGAAAAATTATACCATTCCAGATACACCTTTGCGCCACAACAAAACTTACTGCTAATGGTGCTGTTAACTCATAAAATTCTAAATTGTTGTTTTTAAATCTTGCTTGTCCCATAGTCGCTGTTACCCCCTATTCACTGTTTCGTTTTTATTGTTTGTTCGTAAATAGGAATATCTGCCATCCATTGACGGCTACCATTCACCATGCAACTTCTTAAATATATGCATAGCCTTAAATCTTATGTATTTTCTAAAACTATCTATCCTACCTGTAGTTTCATGTATCTCTGTCAGGTTATCATCGAATTCCTTTACAACTCTCATTATCCTATAATTCGTTGTGTAGAAAGTATGGTCCTTAAACAATTCCAATATCCTTTCAGCCATGTTATCCCTGTTATTTGCACTACTACCATACACGTTTATATCAATATTTTGATCCTCATACTGAGTAGCTTGGACATACTCGTTATCCATTATGGCTCCACCCGCAGATACATCAAATGTTATGTATGGAGGAGTTAGATCCTCTGGAGGAAATTCAGCATATAATCTTGTGTCTGCTATTGCCCATCCAGTATAAGTTCTCAATGTCACATCAGCTACAAGAGTATCGTAAACATAATCAGCTATTTCTTTCATCTTAACTCTTCCTTTTTATATTCAACCTGCCATTGATCCGTATCAAGTATAAAACCCTCTCCACTGGATTTACTACTTTCAGAACTTAATGAGGAACTACTATAAGAGCTGGTAGATTCTGAAGAGCTGCTTTTTGAAAAGCTGCTAGATATAGAAGATTTAGAACTGCTATCCTCTGAAGATCCACCAAACATTTTCTCAAACCATAATTTGAACCATCTTATAAAAGCTTTCATTTAAAGGAACTCCCTGTATGTGCCTTGAATGCTCGCCTTAAAGATTTTATCATCAACTTCAACACCTTGTTTGCATTCTCATCTATTGTACTCCTGAACCATGGTCTAGGTAACAATCTTCTCTTTCCTATTTTCTTATTGCCATAAGGCCATATCATAGCACCTACTTCAAGAAAATAACCGTATATAACATTAGTGCCAACATAACCTTTTATTCTATCAGAACTACCACCAGGATGTGGTAGCTTTATTCCGTCAGAAGAATCACTACCCTTATACGTTGTATTATGCGTTATAGAGGACATCAATCTACCAGTATCCTTTGCAGGTGGTTGTCCTGGTGCTGATGCTATATGATAATTATATCTTTCTTTCTTACTTCCAGCATCTCCACTAAATATTCCTCTTTTACCAGCCATACTAGATAAATATGCTCTTCCTGATCCTTGTGCATTCAATTTCCTTTTTAATTTCCTTTCTAAGAATGCTCCAGATTCCCATATAGCATCTTCTGATGCTTTTCTAACATCTGCTCCTGCTTTTTCCAATCCTTTTATTACTTTATCTATTCCTTTTACATTAAAACCAGGACCGCTAAATTTTTTTATTGTAGCCATCTATTCAACCACCGATAAGCGCACTTCGACATGATGCCCCTTACCTACTATATCTAAAGGGGCAGAAAGAATTATGAAGGACCTTCCACTTTCATCAACTATTTTATCATCCTTTTGTATATTGGCACCATACTTAAAAAATCCCCACCAACCACCAGCAGTTTCAAAACCATGTTCAGTAACGTCCCTTGTTCCACCACCTACACCAGATCCAAATAC
>CAZIKS010000127.1:5638-8824 GCA_964539795.1 uncultured Pirellulales bacterium | reverse complement strand
CATAACTCATATTAAACACTCCCTACTACTTTTCTTCGGTAACGATCTATTGTACTTTTCTGCCACTTTTCCCGCAGATCACCTCTGTTATAACTATAATTTCCTAATCTTTCAGATTTGAATCCTAAATTTTTTCTGTTGTTATGAACCCAAGCAACTAAACTATTACAAAGAAACTTTAAGTCATCTAATTCTTTAGTACCTGAAGCATACCCAGCATTATAAGTAACTCGAACATTCTTTATGCCACCATCAAATCCGTACTCATAATAGACCATGCCCCTACTTTTATAAATAACATATCCGGTCGAACCATAGTAATCATCATCGTCTGCTGCATCTATTTCAGTTCCACTGCATTCAAGTGTCGTAATGCTATTTACAGGGTACTGCCTTAAATGAAGCTTTTTGGTACCATCACCGTCATATCTACCATTCTCCTTATCTACATCAGGATCATAGTCTTGTGCTTTTAGATTCCTGTCAGTCTCTTTTTCCATAAACGAACTACATTGGTTTATCAACTTCCTAAACAATTCATGGTCACTATCATCCACATCACTAAGGCCTAATAATTCCTTAACATCATCAACATCTGTTAAGGCATTGTCATTTAATATTGTAGGTACACCCATTGTTTTCTCCTATGATATGTCACCTCTTCTTTTGCCCCTCTTAATCTTTCCCCTATTGGCTTCAAATCCCCGTTTTATCTCCCACCATTTAATGTAAGCTGTTCTCTTAATAGCAGGTAAATCAGACCTAATAATTTTGTTCCTAGCTAATTGAGCAATGTACTCACGCACTTCGGTCATGACCATTTCTGGTTGCAGTACTTCCATACATTTCCATTCATCACACACGTGAAATGCAGGGCTTTGCTGACATGGTGCACATTTTAAGGGACTTCTTATCGTTTTGCATCTATCATTATAAGGACCGTTCTTACTTACCAAAGTAGGACCGAACAAAGCTATTGTGGGAATTTTATGAGCATCGGCAACATGCATTAATCCAGTATCCGTAGTAACAAATAAATGACACTGTCTCATTAACTGGGAAGTTTCAAGAAAAGAAAGCCTATCTACTGTATCAACTACATTAGTGGCACATTGACTCATTTCAGTAGCCCACTCTTTTTCTTTTTTACCACATCCAAATAAGAATATTTTGAATTGACCCTTACCAAAAAATCTATTCAAAAGTTCTATTAACCTACCAAAATGTGGCCAACCTTTCCTTTCCCATTTCCATTTAGACCCAGCAAAGAAACCATTGCACAAACCTATTCTAAAGTAATTCATATGTGAATTCGTAGGATTCTTGTATATTAAGGATTTCCTACCATAATGACAATAAAGTGGTGGAACAGACCCTCTATACCCTAAATTGTAAACCTCATTCATATAGGAGTCTACCTCATTAACCTTATCAGCTCTCCAATTTACTGCAGTGGCATCGTATCCTGCATTATCTTCAAAAAAACTATAAGCTTCCGAGGTCTCACCGTGTCTTGAGTAAAACAATTGCTTATACTTATCAGCCTTGAAGTTTTTATCAAATCTGACTACCTCATTTATCAAAGGCCATGCTTTGCATAAATTCTCTAAAGATACTCGTCGGCTATCAGTCCAACTATCATCAAGTACAATATCAGCCTTTGAATCGTACATTTCACATAATGCTTGTATTGCAGGTGTCAGCATTATAAAATTACCAAGTCCATTTTGAAAACAAATTGCAACAAGACCATTTTTATTAAGCCTCTTTCTTATTCGCTTACCACTCATTTAGAATCTCCAATATTGAAGCTTAAACTCTTCTACCCCTTGCTACTAGAGCCCTAGCATTATCTCTGTGCATAGAATTGTTCCTTCTACTACTTGGCCCAGTATCTTCAAATAATTGTACCATTTTCTTTATATTTGTGGTCCGATCACCAAGACTTATTATCTTTTCTCTTCCTTTGCTTGAAACAGACTCTAATAATTTTCGAGCTTCCTTGCTACTTACTGAATTACTTATTAATTGAATAGCTTCTTGACAATTTTCTATGATAAAACCAGTCTCACCGTCTTCTAAATAATCAACCATACCACTTAGCTTCTCATTGGCACCAAATAATACACAACCACAAAGCATTGCTTCCTGCGGTGGCATATGCAATCCCTCTGACTTAGTAGGTGCTAACCATAAATCTACCTTATTATAAAAGTCTAATAATTGCTGGGAATTTGGATTCTGTATGTAACTGGTACATTCTAAATCATCAGGTAGGCTATCTGTTCCAAATAAATGAAGCCTTACTGCAACCTTTTTCTTTTTCAGACCATCATATATCTCTGTAATCCAACTAAATCGCTTTCTCTCTTTCTCATTGTACAGAGCTCCCAAATTCCAGATCTTTTTCATTGCCCAATTTCTTTTCTTTACAGGCTTGAAAAAGTCATTATCAGTACCAGGCCTTATAATAGGAAAGGTCAAATCCATTTTACCTTGAATGTAATTTTGTAAGCATAAAGAATTAACAATTTTATTTATGTTTACGTTTCTGTAATAAGCGTACAAATGGCCGTCTGGAGCAGACCAAGTTTCATGTGCCCTTACCCACCAGTATTTTATTCCCTTATTTCCTTTAGCAGCAAGTGTTGACTTTACTGACTTAACACCCGTAGCAATAAGCACGTCAGCATTAGGAAAATCTATATCTTTATGCAGCATGAATTCTGGTCCTTTTAAATTAAACCAGGTAAAGCTATTTTCAATATTTGATACTATAAAAACAGTATGTCCTAATGAGTGAAGTATATTAGCCGTGTGAAATAAAGTAGCTGTTCCGCCATTGTTCCCAGCACCTGTATTATGAAGATTGAATGTTATTCTCATTTCTATTTCTCCTCTTTATTTTGTTTACAATACATAATCCAATTTCCTTAGCTTCTCATAATCGTAATATTGACTTTTCATAACATCTAAATCATATTCAGATCTTTTCCACCTATGCATAAATGCTCTTGATGTGTTTATATTTTTCCATAAGCATACATTATTAGCAGTCTCAATTGATGAATCTAATTCACAAAAACTGAATATCTTTCTCAACATAATAGAAGGCCTCGTCACAAGTGCCTCATAAGATACCACTAGTACGTTACACACATATTTCAATTCATCTATAAGTAAAGG
>CAZIKS010000127.1:3323-5538 GCA_964539795.1 uncultured Pirellulales bacterium | reverse complement strand
TTGGCATGTCAGGCCTGATTACCCTATACGAATCCACATTACTTGGGTTAGTAAACGTTTCTGAAGGAAAACCCAAATTCAATAATTTTAGATCTTCAGGCACAGTAGAATAAATAAAATCATGCCCTTTTCTTATGCTTCTACCATCAGCAGGGTAAGCTATATTATATTCTTTTTTTACACCATCTAAAGGATAAAACAAATTGTCTGCTGCCGGTTTCATAAGTAATAGAATCTTTGTTTTTGGAAACATTGCTTGGGCCTTGTCTCGTTGAGCAAAAGAGTCAACTAATATAAAGTCATAAGCAAAAAATTTATCTTGTGGTACAAAACGCTTTCCCGCTCCGTAATAAAGTTTGATAGCATTTGGAAAGTGCCTTGCAATTGACATGTACTCTGGAAAACCGCCTCTAAAGAATATGACATCAGGTATGAAGTCTGCCTTATGCTCTTTGAAAGAAGGCACCCAACGTTCTGTAAAATTATGTGTAAATTTTTTCTCTCGTTCTCCTCCCCAGTACCAAAGTTCTGCTTGCTCAGAATCTTTTACCATCCCATAGAATAAATGAGTCCACATATCATCTACTTCTTCCAAAGTATTAAATACAATCTCTTGCGGATCTCTGTCTTGAGGTACTTGTCCTCTAAGCATTAAAAAGTTCATACACTTTTTAGGCCCCTTATAACATTTAAACTATCACCACCATGATTAAAGAGAAGATCCAATATACTCATGTGAGGTTGAAACTCACCAAACAATTGCTTATAAACTGGATGATTAAAAGTACTGAATACAACTTTTATACCTGCAGCTTTATAGGCATCAAGATCCATATAGTTCTTCCCACCAGGACCAGAAAGATAAGTATCGCCACCCACTTCCTTTATCAATTCTATTATACGATTGTCCGGCTGCTTGGTGTCAACACTCAAATCACTTGCACAAACTTCCTCTGTAGTTATACCCATCAATTCCTTAAAACAGTTCACTATATCTATATTTAAAGTTGATAAATTCTGCCAGTGACTAGCAAAAATCCATTCTATAACTGTTATTATATCCTGATAGTTTTCGGAGTTTTCGTAAGAATCCATTATGGACTTCTTATGCTTATTCTGCCACCTTATGGAATTGTTTACCATAACATCTTTTATTAATTGTTTATGATCCGTATACTCCACTGGTACAGTCAACCAGTTCCAGCCATTCATGGCCTTTATTCTGTTCCTGTTTTGAAACTCATTCCTCCTAAACTGTACTGTATCAAGATGAATAAACATATCAGCTTTGTCCATCTTATAGAAATAACCCAACCAAGGTATATATTGAGGCTGGTGTATGGCAACTATCATTTAAGATTCTCCCTTATTTTCGGTCGCACGCCCCTTATTGCATGCGTTATAAAATTATTCAAGACCCTTTTACTTTTCCATTCTCGGTCTACACGTAAAGCTCTCCATTGGGCTTTAAAGAAATGACGAACACCTACGTTTATATCTCTCATACCTGAAATAGCTCTTGAATTATCCGTGACACCTTTATTATTAGGATCATGAAAAAAACCACTATGTGGTGGTAATGCTTTAACATGTTTGCCTATGTGAGTGTTGAAATGATCTCGGCACTCTATACAAGTGCATCTATGTGAGAGCATAGCGCCTAAGTAATCAGCACTAATATAAAGAGCTCGCATTTGCTTGTAAGTACCAAAGCATTGTTTCTCATAAGCAAAACCAAAAAAAGCTATAATATCATTATCTTTAATCTCGTTCTCAACAATCAGAAAAGGATCTGTTCTTGATTGAATTATTATATCATCATGCACAAAGAACACACCATTCTCACCATCCCAAATATTCTTTAAATAAAAATCGTACTTACCTAAATCTAAACCATAATTAGGACCTATAACAAATTTAAGGTTTTCATATTCAGATCTAAATGACTCCCTAAATTTTGCATTGTAAGGAGGTTTATGCTCATTGGCAATTACTACTACATTATGACCAGGAGCATAATCATTAAATGTTGAGTAAACTTCCGGCCAATAGTACCACCCAGCAACACAAACATTCATTTTATATTCCTCAAATCCTTACTTTTTTTAGTATGCAGCACTTTAGCTTCTAATTCTTTCTTCAAACCCTCTTTGCCTTTATTCTTTTTATGATTGATATCATAACTATACCGCCAACCAATATCACTTACTCTTAA
>CAZIKS010000127.1:0-3223 GCA_964539795.1 uncultured Pirellulales bacterium | reverse complement strand
AGTACTAATACCCTATCCCCTTGCTTATAATTAAAATCAAGCAATGAGGCTATTCTAACTTGTAGTAATTTATTATTCCAATCTGCAAACTTGACTTTTCTTTTTTCTTTTTCTTTAAAACTGTATTTAAGCTTAAATGGTTCCTTACTAATTAATTCAACTAAATGGATTTTGAACTTAGAATAGGTTTGTAGGCTCCTTATAAAAGAATTGAACATATCCTCATAATCTTTACTTACCATTACATGGACTATGTCACTCATTAAGGTCACATTGCCATCCGACATTATTACGATTCTCGGCAGGCTTACCTAATTCATTAAGATGATACCAAACAGATTTCCAAAAACTATACGGTCCTTGTTCTATAAGGAACTTGAATCTGTCGTATCTAAACAATTGCTTGTCCCCTACATGAAGATCAATAAAAGAAGTTATTCCCACGTTGTCATTCAATATTGGCTCACAGCCACATAAAATTCCTTCGGCTATTGTCCTGCCGCAGGCCTCAAGCCCTTGTGGAAGATGTATCGTATAGGCTGCTCTATTGTATACTTTAGGTAGATAATCGTTTTCCACAAGTGGAAAAACCTTCACGTTCTTCAATTGCTCGAACGGTCCCACTATATCTTTGTAATCCCTGGTGTATATCTCAAACTTCAAATCCTTTTTACTTAAGGCGAATTGAAGCATTTGATAATAACCTTTACTGTTATAGAGCCTACCACATGTATTCACCGCTAACTTGGGATCACGCTCTATATTGCTCATAAGTCTAAATACTTTAGTGTCAATGGCCGGAGGTAGTAAATAGTAAGGATCTATTATCTTACCCAAATGACGTCTGTGATTCTGCTCCTGCATAGGGCTTATGAATATATTTAGAAAGCTTTTATTGAAAAGCAGCCTTGCTAGTACAGGTCTTGCATCAGCTCCTATGATCTCCCTATGGTCATGCTCATATTTAACATATGGTTTCTTATATTCAAAGAGCAAATCTAATATAAAATGGAATTGTCCAGGCTCAAAAAAGAAGAAATTGTTAATGACAAGGAAATCACATTCTATAAGTTTATTTTTATCAAAGCTTTCAGGTGTGCATACATAGAATAGATAACCTAAATCCTCTCCGGCCTTTATAACAACTTTGTTACTTAACTCAGCCCCACCATAAACACTTGTATCTTGTACCCAACCAACTCGTGGTCTTTTACCTACTGATTTGAACTTACTCTTCAAGACCTTTTTGTCTTTCAAATCCCTGTCAACCGGTGGGTTATCAAAGCTTGATACTGGGACGGCCTTTTTGCTTCGCATCAAACTGGCACCCATGTCATCAGCTACGTCATAAACCTTCGACCCAAATCGCTGTATCAACCCCTTGTCTATATATCGAATTTTCATGTCAAATACTCAAAATAAGCTTCTTTATTTAAAAGAGCTTAATAACCTATATGTTTAACCAAAAGAATTTACTCACGCACCCTTTATGGAGCTCCATGAGTTATTAAGAGATGCTTAACAACTGCAATTCTTACAGCAGCTTTTCTTTTTCCCACAACCACCATTTCCGCCCCCAGTATTACTACCAGAACCGCTTCCAGGTGCACTTCCTGAACCTCCACCATGTCCATCCTTTGGTCCTCCGGCTCCTGTCGGTGGTCCTGTTCCGTCTCCCTTTGGCATTTTATCACCTCCTCTAATAAATTTTAAAGCAGGGACTACCCCGAAAGGCAGTCCCGTACCCTGAGTCGAAACTACAGGGGTAATTATTCTTTCTTGTTTAAGGCTTCAGCAACAGCAGCCACGACAAGTTCCTTCAAGGCAGACTGCGCGGTAGTATCTCCACTAATAGCCTTAATAATATCCGCTGCAGTGTAACCCTGCTCATCAACATTCCACTGCCTGTCAATAGCAATGTCGCCATGCCTTACAGCTTGCTTGCTCACCATATTGGCGGTCTCAACAGCATTCTGTAATGCCTGATTAGCAACATTCTGCTTAGCATTATCATGGATCTGAGCATCACTTAATATTTTTTCAGCATACCCACGGAGTCTCTTCATCGTCTCCAAAGACTCATGCTGGTATTCATCATATGTCCGTTTCTGATTAGAAAAAAGCACACCCGAGTCATCCATACTCTCTTTTTCAATGCGTTCTGTACCACCTATGTCACCCATCCTTTCCTGAGTGGAAGACATACCAGACGTCATAGTCTGACTCTGTAAAACCTTGGAAATAGCTTGGGAAACAGATTCCCCAATCTGCTGAGCGGTCTGTTCTGCCACCTGCCTTGCTATTTCTTTTGCATCTAAAGTTTCTGTCATTATAAATTCTCCTTCACATTCTTTGCATTTAATTGTTTTTCCAATACACATTACCAAATCCTCCAATAAGGTGGGATTACCCACCCCCTATAAAAAGAGGGCGGGTCTTTTATCAGTTAAAATTAACCAGTAGCTGGATTCTTGTTATAAGTCACAGCAGCTTCATTGGCAGTCTGGTAAATAGGCTCTCTACGACTCCTATTAACAATACCTATAATGCCCACCAAAAGAACGGCAGTTGCTACCGTCCAGTTCAAGTTGATATACCTTTGAAGATCAGTAATCTCCGCTACCCACAACGTATTGGTATCAAACGCCATCTGGCCACAAGTGGCAAACAGCGTGCAGGCGCCAGACACATCGCCAGTATCAACAGTTATATCAATAGTGGCAGTTGCTGTAGTCACATCACTCATGTTCACTACCAACAGCATATTAGTAGGTATTTCCCTACCAGCGAAAAACGCACCAGCCGGACCTTGACGTAGGTCAAATTCCGCACTTGCGGCAGTCGCTATACCAAGCTGAATTGGCGGCAAAAACGGTATCACTCGCTCATTTGCTATTCTGTCTCGTCTCATAATTAACACCCCTCCTAGGGTCTTCCTTCAGATTTGCAGTTTAATTCACACAGGCTGGAACGAAAGGAGTAGGAAACGGCCTGCGTAAATGCGTGATTGCGGTTATAAGGTTATTGAATAAATCGCCCTTCATACGATGGATCTTTGTATGACAGGGTCTGCATAAAATTATCATATTGTTAAGATCACAATTCTTTTTATCACCATCTATATGATGTACGCTATGAGATTCCTCAGTCTGGCTAATTCCACAAACCTGGCAGATATAGCCATCTCTTTCACGAATCATTTCCCTGAACTCTTCACACCATA
>CAZIKS010000126.1:9923-11080 GCA_964539795.1 uncultured Pirellulales bacterium | reverse complement strand
ATTCTTCACCTTGCCACCCGATTATAAAATACCAGCCGAAAACAAAATTCTATTCCCAAAACGCATATATAGCTTTTTGCCTTAGCAGGGATTTAATGCGCAAACACTTATGGTCAAACATCTTAACTTTGAGCAGTTTTTGTATTGATTTGAGCGATTCAATCGGTTAGTATTCAAGGTTTGATTTATAAATACTATTATTTAACCCTTATTGTGGCTCTAAGCCGCAACAAACTATTTTTTCAGGAGGTCAATTTATGCACGTTCAGAAAGAAACTAAATATAAGAACGGAAAAATATCTCGCCGTGATTTCATAGGTTCTGTTGCAGCCGCAGCGGCCTTTACAATTGTTCCTCGGCACGTCTTGGGAGGCGCCGGTCATACTCCACCGAGCGAAAAGCTCAATATTGCCGGTGTAGGTGCTGGTGGGATGGGCAGGAGTAACATTAAAGCCTGCAGCGGTGAAAATATCGTTGCCCTTTGTGATGTGGATGATGAAAGAGCGGCCGAGACATACAAACTCCACCCCAATGCAAAGAAATACCGCGATTTTCGCAAAATGCTGGAGAAACAAAAGGACATCGATGCCGTGATAGTTGCCACTCCCGACCACACCCACGCCACAATTGCTATGGCGGCGATGAGGATGGGCAAGCACGTTTATGTACAAAAACCCCTCACACGCACCGTTTATGAAGCTCGTATGCTTACCGAAGCCGCCCGCAAATATAAGGTGGTAACCCAGATGGGCAATCAGGGCCATTCAGGTGAGGGTGTTCGTTTGATATGTGAATGGATATGGGATGGAGCAATCGGCCCGGTTCGAGAGGTGCTCGCCTGGACAAATCGTCCTGTCTGGCCGCAGGGTATCGACAGGCCTGAAGGTTCATCTCCAATTCCTTCGACTCTGGATTGGGACCTCTTTCTTGGCCCGGCGCCTTTGCGACCTTATGTGAAGGATGTTTATCATCCGTTTGTCTGGCGGGGATGGTGGGACTTTGGATGTGGAGCGCTTGGAGATATGGCCTGCCACTTGCTCGACCCTGTTTTTTGGGCCCTTAAATTGGGTCATCCGACCAGTGTCGAAGCCTATGCGTCTAAAAATAATTCCGAGACGGCCCATTTTGAAACTGCCCCTTTGGCCTCTATAGTTCAT
>CAZIKS010000126.1:0-9913 GCA_964539795.1 uncultured Pirellulales bacterium | reverse complement strand
GAGCTGGTATGATGGCGGATTAAAGCCGGAAAGACCGGAAGATCTGGAGCCGGGCCGAAAGATGCGAAGCGTAGTCTTTGTCGGCGACAAGGGCAAAATAATGTCCGGTGAATATGGCGACAGTCCACGGCTGATACCCGAAACCAAGATGAAGGAATACAATCGGCCGCCCAAAACACTCCCCAGAGTAGAAGGAACTCACGAACAGAACTGGATTGATGCGTGCAAAAATGGCACACAAGCCTGTTCTAATTTTGATTATGCCGGACCGATGACCGAAACCATTGTTATGGGTAATCTCGCTATTCGAAACCCAGGCCAGAAACTGGAATGGGACGGTGAAAATATGAAAGTTACTAATGTTCCTGAAGCCAATCAATACGTCAACGAGCCGTATCGAGAAGGATGGATCCTATAGGGATAGCAGGGCGGTTTTGAGTTTGCTCAGAGCAGAAATTCAGTTTGATAACGCTGAACTTTAACATAGGAGCAGATTATGACAGGTAAGGCAAACAGGAAAGTGCCTGACGTTTCGCGCAGGCATTTTCTTAAGACCTCAGCTGCTACAGGTGTCGCTGCTGCACTAGCCGGTGTGCCTAAGATGTTTGCCCGGGGCTCCGACAAGTTACGAGTTGGCCTTGTAGGCTGCGGGCAGCGCGGCACAGGAGCAGCAAAAAACTGCGTGCACGCCGCAGAAAACGTCGAGATTGTCGCAATGGGCGACCTTTTTGAGGACCGCCTCCAGAAATCATTCAAAAGCCTCAAAAATAATGAAACTACAAAGAGCGATTGGTATTCTTCCATACCCTGGCAGTGTGCAGACAAGGCAAAAGTAACAGAGGAGACCTGCTTTGTGGGTTTTGACGCATATAAAAAGGTAATTGCCTGTGATGTCGATATGGTGATTCTGGCAACTCCGCCGCACTATCGACCTATGCATCTGGCCGCTGCTGTGGAAGCAAATAAGCACGTCTTTATAGAAAAACCCGTAGCCGTTGACCCCGTAGGCGTCCGTTCAATCATCGCATCATCCAAACTGGCGGCAAAGAAAGGTTTAAGCATCGTGGCCGGTACGCATCGCCGACGGCATGCGCCCTATCTGGAAGTAATGAAACGAATCCACAATGGCCAAATAGGCGAAATTGTCGCAGGACAGTGCTATTTCAACTGGGGCAAGGGTCTGGACTGGAAATACCCGCGTCAGAGCGGCTGGTCAGATATGCAATGGCAGTGCAGAAACTGGTACTATTTCACCTGGCTTTCAGGAGACCACATTGTCGAGCAGCACGTTCACAACATAGACTCAATAAATTGGGCAATAGGCGCCAATCCCGTCAAGGCAATGGGAATGGGTGGACGCGAGGTACGCACCGATGCTGTGTACGGCAATATCTTCGACCACTTTGCAGTTGTGTTCGAGTACCCCAACGGCGTGCGGGTTTTGAGTATGTGCAGCCAGATAGAAGGCACAACCGTTCGTACTTCCGAACATCTGGTCGGTACGAAAGGCACTACCTGCACCGACAAAGGTGTTGGACGAATTGAAGGAAAAAATCCTTATGAATATAATGGCACGAGTCCCAACCCATACGTCCTGGAACACACCGACTTAATTAACAGTATCCGGACGTCGGAGCCGCTGAACGAAGGAAGGCAAATTGCTGAAAGCACCCTCGCCGCCATTATTGGCCGTATGTCGGCATATACAGGGCGAGAGATTTCCTGGAAGTGGGTGATGAACGGTTCTAAACTGGACTTAAGCCCGCCCAGATATGACTTTGGTGATTGGCCTCTGCCCATTAGGCCCGTACCAGTGCCCGGAAAAACCAGGCTGGTTTAATGACACAAAGAAATTTTAGGAGAAAGATAGATGGTTAAGAGGTTGAAAGTTGTAGTTATTTTGTTGGTGCTGGCCGCTATGTTTTCAAATTCCTTTGCCGAAGCCCAGAGAGTATCGGTGAAGCAGCATCCGGACAGAGATATTTATCCCGGCTGGCAGCTGGGAATGCAGATTTACTCATTTAGGGAGTTCACATTTTTTGAGGCTGTGGACAAAACCGCCTCGCTTGGTCTGGACTGGATAGAATCTTACCCGGGACAGCGTTTCAGCGCCGAAAGACCCGATATGAAATTTCACCACACGATGTCGGCTCAAATGAAGGCTGAAACCAAAAAGAAGCTCAAAGATACCGGTATAAAGATGGTTAACTACGGTGTGGTGAGCCTGCCAAATAATGAGACTGAGTGCCGTAAAGTCTTTGATTTTGCAAAAGAGATGGGAATTGAAACCATTGTTTCAGAACCACCGCTTGAAGCAATGGATCTCGTGGACAGGCTCTGTCAGGAATACAAAATCAAAATGGGCATCCACAATCATCCCAAACCTTCAAAATATTGGCACCCCGACAGCATATTAACCGCCTGCAAAGGCCGCAGCAAATGGGTTGGCGCCAGTGCTGATGTCGGTCACTGGCTGAGATGCGGCGTAAATCCCGTTGACGGCCTCAAAAAGCTTGAAGGACGAATTATCAGCCTGCATTTCAAAGATATCAACGACGAGCATGAGGATGTAATATGGGGCCGGGGAAAATGTGACGTCAGGGCAATGCTCATTGAACTTGACCGCCAGAAATATAAAGGCGTTTTTTCGAACGAGTACGAAGCAAACTGGAAAAACTCCGTACCTGATATACGTAAATGCACTGAATACTTCAACAAAGTGGCTGCTGAATTAAAGCCGACAGGCTGGACTAATCTGTTAACGGAAGATTTGTCAAATTTCACATACAAACCCGGCAGTTGGATATTGGAGGACGGAACTCTTGCCAGAAATGCAAAGAGCAACATTTGGACAAAACAGCAATATGGAGATTTCATTCTGGATTTGGAATTCAAAGTTGCCCAAAAGACCAACAGCGGCATTTTCTTCCGCACAGCCGACATCAAGGATTGTGTGCAGACCGGTATCGAGGTGCAGATATTTGACTCATATGGCAAAGATTCGAACAAACACTCCTGTGGAGCGATTTATGACTGTCTGGCACCAAGCGAAAATACCACCAAAGAAGCGGGACTCTGGAACCGTATCACTATTATCTGCCAAGGCAATAAAATCAATGTGGTTATGAATGGCCGGCAGATTATTGATATGGACCTGAACGAGTGGACTGAACCCCGCAAAAACCCTGACGGTACTAAGAACAAGTTTAAAACAGCATATAAGGATATGCCTCGAAAAGGCTATATTGGCTTCCAAGACCACGGCAATCCCGTGTGGTATCGAAATATCAGGGTAAAACCTCTGGATGAATAGTTCACATTTTTTTACGCAGGAAAGACATTCACCGACTTGAGTAAATAGAGGGAAACGTAGATGGCGCTTTTATTGGGATACGATGTAGGAAGTTCGTCAATAAAAGCGACTTTGATGGATGCTCAAACAGGCAACGTACTTGCGACTACAACTTCACCGGAAAAGGAACTGGAAATTATAGCAGAGCGACCTGGCTGGGCCGAACAGCATCCGCATATATGGTGGGAAAATGTCATATCGGCTACTGGGAAGATTAAAACCGAAGCTAAATTTGACACTTCTGATGTGAAGGCAATTGGAATTTCTTATCAGATGCACGGCCTGGTGGTTGTTGACAAAAACCAGCGCGTTTTAAGGCCTGCGATAATCTGGTGCGACAGCAGGGCGGTGCAAATAGGTCAAGAGGCGGCACGAGACATTGGCCGTGAGAGATGTCTTGAGAGACTGCTTAACCTGCCCGGTAATTTCACGGCTTCTAAATTAAAGTGGGTCATGCAAAACCAGCCGGATATTTATTCTGAAATCCACAAGATAATGCTGCCCGGCGATTATATAGCGATGAAAATGACTGACCGGATAGCAACCACACCTTCAGGCCTGTCAGAGGGGATAATGTGGGATTTTCAACAGCAGGGAATTGCTGAACTGGTGCTGGATTATTATGGTATTTCGGAAAATTTGATTGCAGAAGTTGCACCGACATTTTCCGTTCAGGGCCAATTGACTAAAGCCGCAGCCGATGAACTCGGTCTAAAGGCTGGAACGGTCATTGCATATCGGGCTGGTGACCAGCCGAATAACGCATTGTCCATCAACGTCTTAAATCCCGGTGAGGTAGCCGCCACAGCCGGCACTTCCGGCGTTGTTTATGGCATCACAGACAAACCTGATTTCGACAGCAAATCGAGGCTAAACACATTTGTGCATGTCAATTACTCGCCCGATGAACCGAGATATGGTGTGCTGTTATGCCTTAACGGAACGGGAATATTGAATAGCTGGCTGCGGCGGGTACTTGGTGATAACACCAGTTACGACCGGATGAACGAGTTAGCTGCGCAGGCGCCTGTTGGCTGTGATAGACTTGTGATTTTGCCTTATGGCAATGGCGCCGAGAGGACCCTGGAGAACAGGGATATTGGCGCATCTGTTTACGGCTTGAACTTTAACACGCATAATACCTCATATCTGTTGCGTGCTGCTCAGGAGGGCATTGTTTTCGCCTTAAATTACGGCCTTGAAATAATGCACAGAACTGGTGTAGAAGCTCAGGTTGTCAGGGCGCCGAACGCCAATATGTTCCTTAGCCCTTTATTTGGCAAAGCCTTTGCCACAGTAACAAAATCTGTTGTAGAATTATATAACACCGATGGCTCACAGGGTGCTGCCAGAGCTGCCGGTGTCGGGGCTGGCATTTATAAGAATTTTGCAGATGCCTTTATCGGCCTGAAACCTGTTAAAACGATTGAGCCTGACGAAGAATTAACACCGGCTTATGAACAGGCATATGAAAAATGGGAAAATATTTTGAAATCTGAATTAGAAAGGAATTAGGAAAATGGCGGCTGACAAATCTCTCCACAGTATATGCAGATGGACGTTTAACCCCGGAAAAGGCGGGTTTGTACCTTCTGATATGAGGCCTGAATGGGCTTATGATAAATTCAACACTGTCGATATGGTCAAACTGGTTAAGGAAAAGATTGTCCCGCGAATGCCTGATAATGTAGAGCTGGGAATAGAACTCCATTATGATATGGAAGTAGATGAAAAAAACGCCCCGGAGGTGGCCGATGCTTTGGTTGATGCCGGATTATATCTGGCAATAGTCACCCCCGGCGCTCACGCCCATTTTGCTTATGGTGGAATAGCCTCTCTGGACCCGGCTGAGCGCAAAAGTGCAGAAGAATTCGGCATCAGGGCTGTTGACCTTGCCTATGGGTCTCTCAAAAAATCCTGGCACCCAGACCCTGCAAAAGCACCCTCATTAATACTCTGGAACGGGTCATTTGGTTACGATTTGGCTACTATCGGCATCAGGCAAATGTACCAGAATCTGAAGGAAAGCGTCGCCGAGTTATGTAAGTATGAGCAGAAAGCCGGTGGCGCGTTTTTCGTATGTTTTGAGCCCAAGCCGAACGAAGGACACCCGGCAATGTTAATCCCAACGGTCGCAAGTGCACTATTGTTCTGGAGAAGGCTCGAGGAGGAATTTGGCATAACACGGGCCAAAAAGGGAGTAAACAAGGAATTTGGTCATTCGGAGATGATAGGCCTCGACCATGTTTACGATAGCGTTGAGGAACTTGATAACGATGCAATGGTTCATATGCATTTGAACAGCCAGGGATATAACGATGGAATTATTCTCGGCGGACCGGGAAAGTACGATATAGACCACGGCGCAAGAATTAACGGTATGAATATTGCCATTGCCGGTCTTATACAGGAATACGGTTTTTCCCGCTGGAAGGGGCACGATATGCAGACTCGCCCTTATGATAACGCTGAGCAGGGAATTGACAGGGTAATAAGAAGCGTATTGAGCTGGGAGGCTTGTGAAAAGGCCGCTCGACAACTGGATAACGCACAGTTGATGAAGTATCTACAGCAGCGCGAAACCGCAAAGGCTGAAGATATGGTCAGGGCCGCAGTTGTTGAAGCTCAGCAGGCTTTTGACAAGATGTATAAATAGGCGATTTTACCAATGCAGCAGAACATGAGCATAAATCGGCGTCAGTTTATAAAAAAGGCGGCAACAACTGCCGCCGGTGTGACGTTTCCTTATTTTGTGCCCTCATCAGTTTTGGGCAGGGCCGGCAGTGCTGCTGCCAGCAATAGAATTACGTTAGGCTGTATCGGAACCGGTAATCAGGGTGTCCAGGATATGAGGGGATTTCTTCAAAATGACGATGTACGGGTTGTGGCCGTATGTGATGTCAATACCGCCAGTTACGGCTATAGAAGTGCTAAGCAGTACCTCGGACGCGAGCCGGGCAGGAAAATTGTTAATGACTATTACGCCGCAAAAACCGGCTCCGGCCGGTACAAAGGATGCGATGCTTATAATGATTTTCGTGAAATTATAAATCGTGACGACATCGATGCTGTTCTCATCGTAACACCGGACCACTGGCACGCCGTAATGACAATTATGGCTGCTAAGGCTGGCAAGGATATTTACTGTGAAAAGCCGCTTTCTTTGACCGTTGCCGGAGGCAGGGCAATGGTTCAGGCCGTGAAAAAATACGGCGTTATTCTGCAGACCGGGACGCATCATCGTTCAACTCAGCAGGTGCGTTTTGCCTGCGAACTTGTACGCAATGGGCGAATCGGTAGGCTCAAGAGAATAATTATAAACCTCGACCGCCATCCTGTGCGTTTTCCGATTGAATCCTGGCAGCCTATGCCTGTTCCAGATGGCTTTGACTATGATATGTGGCTGGGGCCGGCTCCGTGGGCTCCTTATCACAAACATCGGTGTCTTTATACGTTCCGTTTTGGCAGGGACTATTCAGGAGGTGAAACGACAAATACGGGTGCCCATTGTTTCGACATCGCCCAGTGGGCCAACGGTACCGACCGCACAGGTCCTGTGGAGTTCGAAGACTTAGGCAGCGAGTTTCCCCCAAAAGACGCACTTTTCAATACCGTCAGCAAGGTCCATTTTCGTGCCCGTTACGCAAATGGCGTCGAATTGCTCTGTACGCCTAATACCCGTCGCGAAGCCGCTCGTTTTGAAGGCACCGAAGGCTGGATTGATGCCGGCTGGTACGAATGCAGGCCTTATCCTGAGTCGCTAAAAGATTCAGTAATCGGCCCTGATGAAATTCATCTGTATGAAAGCAACGACCATTATCGAAATTTTATTGATTGTGTCAAAACACGCCGGGAACCTATTGCCCCTGTTGAGGTCGGCCATCGTTCGGCAACAATTTGCCATCTTGGAAATATTGCAATGCTTCTGAAGCGCAAAATCCGCTGGTACCCCGATAATGAGCGTTGTATCGATGATGAGCAGGCAAATCGTATGCTGAGCAAGCCTATGCGCTGCCCGTGGCATCTGTAAACAGCATTAACCACAGGCTTAAGGTCTTTCAGCCGCATATTTTATATTGGCTGTAATGTATTTTTCTTGATTTTTTCGCCTCCATATTGTAGGATAAAGTAGTGAGGTGATGAGAGAAAAATGCAGGTATAAATTCCATTTGGAGGAGTTGAAGGATGTTACACGAAAAAATCCTGACTGTTCTGTTTTTTGTAATATTGGCTTGTATTTCATTTCCACAGCCTGCCCACGCAGAGGAATCAATGCTGATATCGTCCATCGAGACCCCTTTAGAGCTCAATAACTGGTGGTCTTCTAGTGGTCCAAATTCACTTTCCACAGATCACGTTACCGATGGAACATATTCAATGCGGATTGATTATGGTCCGCTTTCACAGCCGGAATTTGAGTTTCAATACAATTCAGTTAATGTCAGCGCCTATGACAAAATCAAAGTCGATGTCTATCTCGAGGGTACGCCTGTGGTTATAACCGCACGATTTTGGCAGTCCGGCTGGGCTGCCAGCTACAGGTCGTGGTACTACCTCATCGAGGAAGGCCAGCATACCATCGAGTATGCAATACCAGGCTTGGCATCGGAAATAGATACTTCTCAACTGTTTATTATAACTTTCAGGTCGGATGCGGCTTATCTCGGAACTAACCAGGCCACAATTTATGTTGACAATCTTCGCGCCACGAGGGGTACAAATGACGACGAGTGGCTCAGAAATACAGACCCGGGCCATCCTCTCATCACCGTCCCGGGAAATGTCGTCGGAAACGGTGATTTCGAGCTGGGTCTGCAGGGCTGGGGCTCTTGGGGGTCATGGGAGGATGCAGATTACATTTTCGGTTCCGGAACAGGTGATAATGCAAAGTCAGGTGTCTATTCAGCCAAAATTACCTGTATAGACGAGGGGCTGGCCCAGGGCCGCGGTGGTATCTGGAGTAATGTGGATCTTATCCCTGGCGATTATAATCTTAAAATGTGGGTGAAAGGTTCCGGGCCGGGTGTCGAAATGCGTTATTTCTTCTCAGGTGGTGATAGTTGGATTGTTTCCTCCGGAGGTTCGTGTCCTCAAACCGCCGTGGGCACCAGTTGGACGGAAAAGCAATATTCAGTTACCGTCACTGATGCAGGCCAGACTAATCTGTACTTAGTTAGCTATGGTCTCAACAACCTCTATTTCGATGCTGTTTCGTTGGCTAAAACAGATGGCTCAGGTGGGATCGTCGAACCAACGCCTCCAGAGGGACCACCCCGGATTGTAACGGTCGATGGGCAAAATGTACTTGTTGACGGTGAGCCGTACTTTCCCATCGGAATATACGGCGGTGTGCCGTCTGTGTTAGCCGCCAGTACAGGCTTTAATATGG
The DNA here is from genome assembly GCA_964539795.1 of uncultured Pirellulales bacterium. GTDB lineage: Bacteria > Planctomycetota > Phycisphaerae > Sedimentisphaerales > Anaerobacaceae > CAZTKW01. Next base: position 1,172 of record CAZIKS010000126.1, on the reverse strand, counting down.
TTTCTACCGATGCAAAACTAACCACGCTTGAGGCCCTTGACGAGTGCGAAGCCTATGGAATGATGACCTGGGGCGATTTGTCCGGTGTTGCACGGGGGCATGCGCCTACACAGGCGGCTTTGGCGGCCAGCCATATGAAAAATCATCCCGCTATTCTTTGCTGGTACAACTGTGATGAGCCCGACCACCACTCGTGGAATGTTCCGCCGCCCGAACTTCGCTTTATGAGCACTGTACTGGGTGAAATGGACGCTAATCACCCCACGGCTTCGGTTATGATGCCGTGGGCACCCAGTAATATGTATCAGTATGCCCACACCATTGATATCTCTATGATAGACCCGTATAGTACAAGAACTGAAGAGGGACCTGATGAGTGGATTAACATAATAATAGGGCAGATTGATACTCAGCGGGATGCCGTTGGTTCTGACAGTCCTATGTGGGTAGTTTTACTTTCCAACTATGACGGTACTAACTCTGATCCTTATCCCGCACCGCCGGTCGACGAATATCTTTATTGTACAACTTATGGGGCTGTTACTCATTCAGCCAACGGGCTGTTCTGGTTTTCATATAATCCGGGCAGCTATCCTACTGCCTGGGCAACACTTACGGATATTTCGCTGGAACTGGAAGAGCTTAGCCCGGCACTTGTGGGCGAGACATCGTCGAAGGTGGTATCGGTTTCGGACCCGGATATTCATACGATACTGAAGGAATACGACGGTAAATTGTGTTTAATTGCTGTAAATATCAGCAGTAGCGCTGCAAATTCGGCACAATTGACGATTCCGGGAATAACATCGATAGAGGCGAGAGTGAAGTTCGAAGACCGCAGCGAAGCGGTTGTAAGCGGGGTAATAACCGATGACTTCGGGCCGCACGAACGGCATGTCTATGAGGTCGGCAGGGGCTTTAGCGAGATGGAAGACTTTGTCGCACAGTGGCTAAGTACCGGCTGTAACAGCGGTAATGGCTGGTGCGACGGGGCCGATGCCGACCAAAGTACGAAGGTGGATTTCGCAGACTATGCATATTTTGCTGATGGTTGGTGGATATACTGAGGAGATAATAAAGTCTTCAGAGGGGCAAAATAGGCCGGAGATAACCTGGATCAGGGAGAAAATAGGAGGGGATTTTTGGGCTGAAAATGGGGGTGGGGGTTTAAA
>CAZIKS010000125.1:0-11144 GCA_964539795.1 uncultured Pirellulales bacterium | reverse complement strand
GCGAACAATCGCCGCCGCCGTCAGTGTAGTTGCCCCAGCCGGACTCGAAGTCATCATAAGTCAAATCGGTCCAGCCGGCGTGGGCTGTGGGGGTAAAAAAGCCCAAAAATATAAAAATGATTGCTAAATAAATTGGTTTTCTCCAAGACATGATGGTTCTCCTTAAAAAATTTGGGTTTTAATAATAACTGTATTTACGTTTGTTTTTAACAGCTGTGAATTCAGCTACACGGCTGAAAATTTGGTTGGATAGAAAAAAAAGATGGATTGCAACTCCATTGTTACACTGGGTTTGCATCAAAACAAACTTTTGGGAACTCAATTGAAGTTCCTCCGAAATAAGATTCGCTCCAATAATATACCGAATGGACAATATACCGGCAGAAAAGGTTTGTCAAGAAGATTGTTAAAAAAAATTTCGAAGTGTAAAAAAAACATTATGCGGAAAAAAAGGCGTAAAAGAGGGCATTATTTAACCAAAAGTTTGTGTTTTTGTGTGTAAAATTGTGTTTTTTTGTATGGGGGGATTTAAGGCACCCTTGATTTTGGGCTGAAAATTGTGGTGGTGGTTGAAAAAAAGTCAAAAAATGGCAAAAAAACGTACTTTTTGACAACAAAAAGACGAAAAAATGAACAAAAAGCGGAGAAATTGAAAAAAAAGCGAAAAAATGACTCGTTTTATTGTGTAAATTTGTAAAAAATTGCACACCCGATACAAAAACCACCTTCGGTGTTAAAATAGGTAAGATTTTTCGGGGGAAAATTTCACTCTAAAAAGAAGAGTAGTCAAAATGTTAAAATGGGTAAGTTAAGCTGCTATAGGAGAGTCTCGAAAAAATTTTGATGTCGAAATTGCCGAGTTCGCAGATTTGCTGTCTTATGTATTAAATGTAAAAAAAAATAAAAAATTTTCATTTTTCTTGTTGACAGGTTACTACAATTGTAGTAAGGTGGTACTATATTTGTAGAAAGGAGATGATTATGAAGCTGACTAATTCGGAATGGCAGATTATGAATGTCTTATGGGAAAGATATAATGGGCATGGTGAGGTGTTTAATTGCTATTCTACCACCACCGTTTCAGGAAATAACTTTATTGGCGGACAGGTTGGAAGCAGCCAGAATTTCAACCTTTTGAAGGAGGAATTATTATGTTTATGAAATCGGTTTTCATAATTTCTGTTGTTTTGCTGCTGGCAGGCTTAGCAGTGGTTTCTGGGTCGGCCAATGAGTGTGATAATTGGCAGACGCTTCATCCGGAATGGATATTCTGCGATGATTTTGAAAGCGATACAGCACTGGTCAGAGACGGCAGGTACTTCGAATACGACAATGACAGCGGCGATTTCATACCTCTCAATGGTGTTGGCTTTGATGGCTCTAAAGGGATGAGAGTCATATTTCAAGCTGGTGAGGTGAGTGCCGGTTCGCTACATCTGGGATTTGGTAGAAATCCAAACGTGTATATGAATAAGGGCATCCGAGATACTGAGGACTTCAGGGAGATTTATTACAGGATGTATCTGAGAATGGAGCCCGGCTGGGTGGGCAGCCCCGCTAAACTGTCGAGGGCGACCAGCTTCTCTTCTGCTACTTCCTGGGCACAGGCAATGATAGCTCACTTATGGAGCAGTGGTAACTATCTTTTGGTTGACCCTGCAAGCGGTGTGGAAAATGGCGTAGTGGTAACGACAAAATACAATGACTTTGCTAATCTGCACTGGCTTGGCTATCAAGCAGGGCTTACACCTATATTTGATTCTCTGCACGATGGTATTTGGTACTGTATAGAGCATCATATCAAGCTCAATGACCCCGGCCAGTCCAATGGAGTGCAGGAGTTTTGGATAGACGGAAATCTTGAAGCAAGGCGAGACGGGTTGAATTTTGTGGATACCTGGACCGATTATGCCATAAATGCAGTCTTTTTTGAAAATTACTGGAACTCCGGTTCGCCGGTTACACAGGAGCGTTATTTTGATAATATTGTGGTTTCGACCCAGCCGATTGGCCCTGCTGGCGAATTGATTGCTCACTGGACGTTTGACGAAGGCAGTGGCACAATAGCATACGATTCAGTTGGTAACAATGATGGAACAATATATGGGGCTCAATGGACAAGTGGTCAAATTGGCAGTGCATTAAGCTTCGACGGGAATGGGGACTACGTAGATATTGCCGATAATGCGGCTTTACAGCTTCCTTGGGCCTTAACTGTAACAGCATGGGTATATCCCATATACGATGGAGGAGATTACTATGTAGATGTAGTTGCCGTAAAAGGACAGAACGTGGGATGGGGTCCACAGTTCAACTATAGAATTGCTATGGAAACTTCGAACTTATACACATGGGGAGTTTGTAGGAGTGGGAGCGAACTCAATATGAATGGGGGGGGCCCCGAGTATGATACCTGGCAACACTTGACCTTAACGGCAGACGGAACAACCTGCAGAGCATATATAAATGGCATTGAAGTGGCTTCAAGAGTAGCCCCTGGGCCATATCTAACCTTTCCTGGTTATGCCCTCCAAATAGGCGGCCATGGTATAACGAATGGACGTTGGTTTAACGGGCTAATTGACGATGTTCGTGTTTACAACCGAGCTTTGTATGCAGAAGAGGTCGAAGAGCTTTATCAAAGTGGGTTGGTATTGGTAGATCTCGAGGTATTCGGGCCGGAAGAGTTGGCCGAGGATTTCCAGGCTCAGTACAAGGCGATTGCTCATTATGATAACGGGGGTACAGCCGATGTCACGGATTTGGCGGATTGGTCGGTTGATGACGAGACAATCGCAAGTATAACAGCTGGCCTCTTGCTAACTGAGCCCATTGATTTGCCTCAGGATGTTACAATTAGGGCCGAATATACCAAAGGCCAGAATACCGAGGTAGCCGAAAAGCAGGTTTCAATCTTTGCAATCTGCCCAAGCGGCAGTGCATTAGATTTCGATGGAACTAATGATTATGTCAAGGTTAATAACTCAGCTACTTTGGATATGGGCAATACATTTACTGTGGCGCTTTGGGTTAATTATGAAGGTGGTTCTACTCCGGATAATTACGAAAGAATACTTACCAGAAAGTCCGCGTGGGATTCTTTTAATGGTTGGGAAATCTCGTTAGAAACCAACTATGATACTGACATTACTGTTAGGGGAAGTAGTGGCGCCGGTTATCCTCCTAATGGGGCAGACGATGTCGTCTCTTCCTGGGCAGCAGGAGGTTGGCATCATATTGTTGTAGTATATGAGGGCACGACTGCTACTGTGTATAGTGATGGTGTGCAGCGAGACACTGTTACAATAGCTCCTGTCCGTGACAATAATTTGCCTCTTTATATAGGAAGATACGGAGAATTTAATATACATCACTGGAACGGCCTGATCGACGAGGTTCGTATTTATGACCGGGCATTATCTGTTGAAGAGATACGGGCAAGTATGCATATGAAACTGACCGGTGACGAAGACGGGCTTGTAGCTTACTGGGACTTTGACGAGGGCGAGGGGCAAATTTTGGGCGACTCGTCTGGTAATGGTAACGATGGTACTATCGTAGGTGCTGAGTGGGTCCAGTCCGATGCGCCAATAGGTATTTGCACACCAGTCGCCGTAGACATCAAGCCCGGCAGTTGTCCTAACCCGCTTAATCTTGCAGGCAGAGGCATTTTGCCTGTAGCCGTCTTAGGCTCGCAGGATTTTGATGTAGGTACTATTGACCGCGGTTCGATTTTCCTTGATGGCATTTCCCCAATTCGCACAAGCTATGAAGATGTAGCTTCTCCGGTCACGGATGGCAGCGAGTGTGAATGTGCTGTAGATGGGCCGGACGGCTATGTTGACCTTACCTTAAAGTTTCGGACGCAGGAAGTAGTGGAGGAGCTTATAGGGCGGCCGGGCGAATTGGAAAAAGACGAGACGCTGGTGTTGACCCTTACGGGTGCACTATTTGATAATACAGGGATAGAGGGAACCGATTGTGTCTTGCTTGTTGGCAACGTGCCGAAATGGTTAGCGGCCAAGAGACTGGATTACAACGAAGACGGGATAGTGAACAATCTCGATTTTACGGCGATGGCAGAATACTGGCTCGAAGCTACAGACTACTAATAATTTTGACTTTGTGTTTTAGCCCCTCTGCTGAGTAGAAGAGAACATAGGAGAAATTAGAATTTTTTTTAGAGGAGAAAGAAAATGCGAGCATGTAGAAACTCAAATTTGGTTATTGCGGCGGTATTGGGGGTATTGGCTGTGTGCGGGCCGGCATTGGCGTTTAGCGGAGCGGGCTCCGGGACAGAAGCCGACCCATATGTAATCACAGATATTTACCAACTTCAGGAGATGCAAAATGATTTAGCGGCATATTATGTACTGGGAAATGATATAGATGCTTCCGATACGATAAGTTTGAACGACGGTGCAGGCTTTGAGCCGGTTGGAACATTCACAGGGATATTTGATGGGCAAGGACACACAATAACAGGGATATATATAAATAGACCGACTACAAAACCCATTGGTTTACTTGGAGATATAGGAAACGGGGCTGAAATAAAGAATGTCGATTTAGCTGATGCCGATGTAACCGGCTATGCGAGTGTTGGTTCTTTAGTCGGTTATAACAATGACTCTACAGTTTTTAGATGCTCATCCAGCGGTAATGTCAGGGGTATTGAGTCAGGCGGCATAAACAGCAGGGTTGGCGGACTGGTTGGGATAAATACAAACGGAGCTTTAATTTCTCAGTGCTATTCGACTGCAAATGTAACAAGTGGAGCATGGCAAGTCGGCGGTTTAACAGGATATAATGGTCACGGGGCCATTGTTATTGATTGCTATGCCAGAGGAGATGTGAGCGGTAGACATAAAGTTGGGGGACTGGTGGGTGATAATTTGTACCCTGAAGGTGGATATGTTCAGAGATGCTACTCGACGGGCAAAATAAGCGGAGGCGGAGGAGGCCTGATTGGTTACAATTGGCCTGGGGGTGTTACCTACGATAGTTATTGGGACACACAGACTTCGGGTAAGTCTTCAAGTTATGGTGGCATACCAAAGACTACCGAACAAATGATGCAGCAGGGAACATTTGTCGGCTGGGATTTTGTTGAGGTTTGTGATATTGTTGAAAATGAAACTTACCCTTTTTTAAGGCCGACTCTCAAACCGGTACCGGTAGCCGTAGATATCAAGCCCGGCAGTTGTCCTAACCCGCTTAATCTTGCAGGCAGAGGCATTTTGCCTGTAGCCGTCTTAGGCTCGCAGGATTTTGATGTAGGTACTATTGACCGCGGTTCGATTTTCCTTGATGGCATTTCCCCAATTCGCACAAGCTATGAAGATGTAGCTTCTCCGGTCACGGATGGCAGCGAGTGTGAATGTGCTGTAGATGGGCCGGACGGCTATGTTGACCTTACCTTAAAGTTTCGGACGCAGGAAGTAGTGGAGGAGCTTATAGTGCGGCCGGGCGAATTGGAAAAAGACCAGACGCTGGTGTTGACACTTGCGGGTGAGCTATTTGATAATACAGGCATAGAAGGAACTGATTGTGTTGTGCTTGTTGGCAACGTGCCGAAGGCGTTAGCCGCCAGAAGGCTGGATTACAACAAAGACGGGATAGTAAACATTCTCGATTTTGCAGCGATGGCGGAATACTGGCTAGAATCTACTGCGTATTAAATAACTAGAGAAGAATAATAGTTGGAAATGACTTTTGGACGAGAAGGGTCGGTTCTGACATTGTTGAGTGTTGAGATATCAACAAAAGGAGATGATTATGAAGCTGACTAATTCTGAATGGCAGATTATGAATGTGTTATGGGAAAGATATCCGGCAACAGGCCGAGGTGTTGCAGAAAGGCTGCCAAAGGAAGTTACCTGGGCTTACACGACCATAAAAACCCTATTAAGCCGACTGGTCGAGAAAGGCGCGGTCAAGGAAAGCAAAAACGGCAATACAAGTATTTACGAACCGATCCTTAGCCGCCAGAATGCCAGAAGAAACGCTCTCAAGTCACTTGCTAATCAGGCCTTTGACGGGGCATTTGGACCATTGATGCATTTTCTGCTGGAAGACCAGAAACTTTCAGCCAAACAGAGACAAGAATTACAACGGGTTCTTAAACAGACCAACCAAAAGAAAGGGGGTAAAAAATGATAGAGATGCTAAACAATATGGCTGATAAATGGTTTGTCTGGCAACTTTCTATGCTCTGGCAGGTGGCGGTTCTAATTGGAATTGTATGGGTGTTCGATCTGTTGATAAGAAGATGGGCCTGGCCGCAACTGCGTTATGCATTGTGGCTTCTAATTTTGCTAAAACTTGTTCTGCCGCCAACATTAACATCACCAATGAGTTTTACCTCTGAAATTCCTTTTGTCGCTCAAAAAGCAGTAAAGATACAACTCAATCATCCAGAAGCTCCAAAGGTTAACAAACCTGCCCAATCTGTTGTTATAACTACTACTGAGGTGGTGCCGACTGATGTTATCACAGGCTCTGCAGAAATAGTACCATCAGTAGAATTTTCCTTGAAGGCTTATGCCTTGTTTGTGTGGTTGTCAGGTGTAGTGTTATTGTCAGCCTGGCTGATTATAAGATTAACCTGTTTGCGGAGTAAACACTTAAAAAGTGAGCGACAAGTAAACCCGCCTGATAGATTCAAAGAGTTGCTGGCAGAAGCTGCTAAGAAACTAAAACTGAAGAAAACACCTCGAGTAATCCTAACTAACAAGGTATGCTGTCCTGCGGTGTTCGGCATTTTTACGCCTGTTCTTTTAGTGCCTGCAGATAAGCTCAAAAATCTCACCCGACAGAATGCTGAACATATTCTTTTACACGAACTTGCTCATATCAAACGCAGAGATTTGCTTATTCATGCCATTTATATGACTCTGCAAGTTGTCTATTGGTTTAATCCACTGCTTTGGCTTATTAGAAGACAATTTCAGAATCTAAGAGAGCTATGCTGTGATGCGACGGTTGCACGACTGCTGAAAGAAAAAACGGTTAACTACCGTGAAACACTTTTGGAAACAGCCCGTCAATTATTAGGTAAGCCAGTAGCTCCAGGTCTTGGGCTTTTAGGTCTTTTTGAAAACTCTAACTGGCTCGTCGAACGACTCAGATGGCTGGAAAAGAAAACATGGAAGAACAAGGCTTTGAGAATAGCAACTACAGTATTGCTTGTCTGTGTTATGTTTAGCTGTGTGTTGCCGATGGCAATGGCAGATAATCAAGAAGAAGTCGTTGTTGGTGAACTAGCAGAGGTGCCGTTAGTACTGAGTGCTGAATGTGAAGAGTTTATTGAATCCCTTGAGTTTACCAGTCCTGATGTGATTCGAGATGTCAGAACGTTGTTCCAAAGCCCAGAGAGAATTACATCAAAGCAGACCGAGGATATTATTGGCAAGCTGATGACAGACCGCAGGCCGGAAGCAAAGAGAGCAGCCGCAGACTTACTTGCAAGTGAGAATGGCTGGACAAGGACATTGGTTATCAGGTCTTTACCAGTAGCAGGTGACGAAACAGAGTATTTCCTGACTATGGTCGTGGAATTCTGGGACAATCTTAACCAAAAAGATAAACGGCAATTACAAAGGTCTCTGCCGATAGTACTCAAGTCCAATAAAAGCAATGCTGCAATTGAAGAGCTTACTGATGAAATAGTAGCTTTAATGATTTCCGACTCAGGCAAAACTGTTCCTTTGGCCGGCATAAAACTGGTCAAAAAGATGGACCTGGAAAGTGACAGAATTGCCGTTGCCCTCGAAGGTCAAATAGAAAATCCGATATATGACTACTTGAGCAATGAACACCCTGTCCGGAAGGCTGTGCTTGAACTGCTGGGTGAAGAATACGTACCGCCGCAGCGGGAGCAGGTTGACTATTCGCAGATAAGCGTGGCTGAAGCGATGCAGCTTGAACGCTCGCCAGATCTGACTGTTGGTGTTCTTACAAGTCTGTACACTGCTACTGGTCCCTGTATCAGCGATGGCGATATCTATGGCTGGTACAGTCAGTGTTACCTTTTCCCAGAGTTAGCAATAAAGAAGATTAACACGTACGCTTACTATCATCCTATCACGACGGTTGAAGAGTCTTCATTAGGTCACAAGCTATGGAGTTCAGGCTTGGCCAAAACCCCCATCCTTAATTCGGCCTGTTCTTATGACCTATCGATGTGTGATGTGGTAGTACTTCGTGGGGTATATAATCTACGACCGGAGGTTGTTGATGCCCTGGAAGATTTTGTTTGGAATGGAGGCGCCATTATCACTATGGATGGGGCTGGAGTAGTCTCATGTTCTGCATCAAGGAAATTTGCTGCGTTACAGGATATGCGCAATCTGGACTGGTCTTGGAAGCGAGTAGGTGACCAAATATTAGTGCCCGCTGTGGAAACTTCTCTAACGGAAGATATTGACCTATCATTGCCTGTGGATATTCCTGGTAGAACGTACAATAAGAATGGCTACAGATTCAACAGTTCGAAATACGACGCCCAGGTCTTGTTATACTTCGAGCCAGATGAAGCAGTAGCATTGCGTGTGAGCACTTATGGTTCCGGCCGCATAGCGCATTTCGGATGGAGACCCCAGTTCGGTTCGGATGAAATTGGGCAGCGGAATTGGGAACTTTTTCATCGCGTTCTGCTCTGGTCGGCAGGTCATGACTATGAGGACCTGTTACCTGAGCCGGCCTATTCCAAAGAACGCTATCAAGAAACTAAAGGAATTTTTGGGCGTATTGTTGATGCTTTGAAATAAGTTGACAAGGTGAACTAATTCTTAAAATGAAAGGATAGTCTGATGAAAAAAGCAAAAGTATGGTTTGTGTTGTTACTGCCTATTTGTTTGATAGCCGTTTGCCTGGTGGAGGTTTTTGCAAAGTCGGATACTGAGGAGGAGCCTACTGTTTCTATGCGAAAAACAGAGGAAGAAGTAGTCCTTTACACAATCCATCGGGGTAGTTACGGCGAGACAGGCCAAGTCATCGGTGATTTATATGCATTGGCTGGCAATAACGGTATAAGTCCTCTAGGTCCAGCTTGTTATGTTTATCTGAACAATCCCAGTCAAGTCTCCAGCCAGCATTGGCTCACAGAAATTCGCATTCCCGTAAGTGAAGATGCGTTAAAAGTTTCCGGCACTTTGGGCAGCATGACCGATATCAAGATGCTGCCCGCAATGGAAGTTGCAGTCACGGTAAAGCCGGAAGGCCAAGTTAGCTCAGGTTGTGTTTGCAGGCACCTTCAAAACTGGATTATTAAGCAAGGCTATATGCCTGCAGGTTCATCTCGTGAAGTATTCCTTACAAATTTTACGACCGATGATTATTCGAAGATGAAAACAGAAATCTCAATCCCCATCCGGAAACTCTCAGTAGAGTCGGATTAGTTTGGTTTGGTCACAGCTACAGGTGAGCATAAATAGCAACGATTATGATATCCTTTTCAAAACTTGAGTTACTCTCGTTCTGGATACGCCGAGGTATCTTGCTAAGTCGGCTTTTGATTCGATTCCATTTGTGCCGATTATCCTAAAGCGCCTCCGCTTGAGGAGGAAATTTGAAAGATACCTAAATAATATATATAAAAAGGCACATCTGCAATTTTCTCATTTGCTTGGTTTGTAATTATATAAATTTGTGATGAACCTGTAAAGTTTTTAAAACGTCAACTCTACCGCACTAAGCAACGTTCAAGGTAGAGTACCAAAAGCGTGCTGGCGAGGCACCCCAAAGAAGCTTTGTGGTTATCCCCTGTTGCATTCCAAGGTAGTAGCTTCCCGGGGATGACAATATTATTGGGGGAAAAGATAAAAGATAAGCCAGCCCTTCGCTTACACTCAGGATAAACTCACCTTGCTCGTTCGGAATTGATAAGGAAAGCTCTGGCAAAGCCGGGGCAAGGTTATTATAATTGATATTCAATGGGAAAAGATGTACCATTCAAAGCAGTAGAAGATAGTTTTATTCCCGGTAAATCATGCATCGTTTTTATCGGGTCAGAAGTAACAGGTAAGATACAGCCATGCGACTATATTTAATCAATCCGTCAAATCCGCTGGTTAGCATTGTGAACGTCAAGGAGAGCCGCTGGAACCGTTACCGCGTTTGGAAGCCGCTGAGCCTTATGGTTCTTGCGGGAATGACACCCCCGGAGTGGGAAATCACGATTTTAGATGAGAACCTCGGCGTTCCGGACTATGCGGCGATGCCTCGGCCGGACCTGGTGGGCATTACCGCTTTCACATCGCAGGCGAACCGCGCCTATGAGGTGGCCGCTCAATTCCGTAATATGGGTGTACCGGTAGTCATGGGCGGCATTCATGCAACTATGTGCATTGATGAGGTCATGGAGTATGCGGATTCAGTAGTCACAAGGGAAGCCGAGAGTATCTGGCCACAGGTCCTGGACGACGCTAGAAATGGCAGACTGAAACGCCGGTATGACGGAGGGTTTGCAGAAATAAACAATGTCCCATTAGCCCGTCATGATTTGCTGGCTACGGGATATGCCTTCGGCGCCATTCAAACCACCCGCGGGTGTCCATTGAATTGCAGCTTTTGCAGCGTGACGGCGTTTAACGGAGCCCGTTACCGGCAACGCCCAATTCCGGATGTCGTGCGGGAATTCCAGTCGATTCGTGAGAAACGTGTTCTGGTGGTGGACGACAACCTCATCGGCACCAGTACCGAGCACATTGAGCGTGCCAAGGATATGTTTCGTGCTATGGCACAAGCGAACCTTGGCAAGGAATGGGTTGCCCAGGCCACGATTAACTTCGCCGATGACGAAGAACTTCTGGTATTGGCGGCAAAGGCAGGCTGCAGAGGCGTGTTCATCGGCTTTGAGTCTCCCACGCCGGAAGGGCTTCGGGAGGTCGGCAAGAAATTCAACCTTCTCAAAGGGCGGGATTTCCGCGCCTCAGTCCGGCGCATACAGCGGCACAATATTCTGGTAGTGGGTTCGTTTATTATCGGTTTGGATATAGACGAAGCTGGCATCGGTAAACGTATCGCCGATGTGGCCCGTCAGTATGGTCTGGACAATCTCAACGTTTTGTTTTTGACTCCCCTGCCGGGCACACGTTTGTGGGACCAGATGAAATCACAGGACCGCATCGCCCTCGATACGT
>CAZIKS010000124.1:0-11164 GCA_964539795.1 uncultured Pirellulales bacterium | reverse complement strand
CGACGGCTGTGACCGAATGTTGACCGCTTATACCGCAGTTTCGAGAAACAGCGACGCAGGAACAATTGGTACCCCATCGTCCAACGGAATAATCATAAGGCCTGTCTGTCCAGTCAGCCAGGTTGGGTTCACCCTCAGGGTGCAAAATTACGCCCCGAACTCCAGCCTCGCAAAATAGAAGTATTGCGATAAACAACCAATATGTTCGACTCTTTTGCAGTTTATACTCCATACCAAGTCAATCTGTGAAAAAACCTATAGTGACCCACCCCATCCATATCACCCATCCACCTGTATGTTAGCTTTGTTAATTGGTTTGTATTATTATAACAGATTTAGCCGGTCGATACCAGAAAAAACTAAAAGGGAGAGTTATCGGCGGTTACCTTGAAAATCAAGTATTAGGTGTAATTTCAAGAGCTTTGCTGTGCATCCTGCCTAAGCCATTCGACAAAGCGGGCCAGTCCTTCTTCGATAGGCATTGCGGGATTGTAACCAAGTTCTCGGACAGCTTTAGTAACATCGGCGTATGTTCGCTCGACATCACCGGGTTGGGAGGGTAAATATTCTTTGATTGCTTTTTTGCCAAGGGCCTTTTCAATCTTATCGATTAGGTCATTGACTACAATCGGCCTTGATTCGCCGAGATTATAGATATTAAAGCCGATACACTTCTGCATTGATGCAATGACTCCGTTGATTATATCGTCGATGTATGTGAAATCCCGCATCATAGTACCGTCCCCGTAGACCGGTATTGGTTTGCCCTGCTCGATGAGCATGGAGAATTTGTGGATTGCTAGGTCTGGTCTTTGACGAGGGCCATAAACAGTGAAAAAACGCAGGCACATTACAGAAATATCGTAAAGATTGTGATAGGTATGACAGATAAGTTCGCAGGCCTTTTTAGTTGCGGCGTAGGGGGAAATTGGAAAATCCACGTTATCATTTTCGGAAAAAGGCACTTTTTTATTATTGCCGTAAACGCTTGAACTTGAGCCGAAAATGAACTTGTTTACCTTATGCTTTTTAGCAGCCTCAAGCAAAACAAGCGTCCCGTTTATATTGACATCGGCATAAAGCAGTGGTTGAGCAATTGAGGGCCTCACTCCCGCTCTGGCGGCTAAGTGTACAACTGTATCAATACCGTCGCTGATTATTCTGTCCATAGCGGCGCCGTCGCGGATGTCTGCCTCGGCGAGTTGAAAGTTTTGATTCTTAAGACAGGCGTCAATGTTCCGACGTTTAATTTTCGGGTCGTAAAAGTCATCGAAATTATCAACGCCCACAACATTCCAGTTTTCAGTAAGAAGTCGCTCGCATAAGTGCGAACCGATGAATCCTGCTGCTCCGGTAATAAGTGCTTTCATACGACTTCTCCTTAGGCCGAATATATAATGACTGCTCCAACCGCTAAAGCAATTAAAGCAATAACTCTAAGAAGCAGAAACGGTTGATTTTGATACCACTCAATCATCGCTTTGAACTTTTCAAGACCGAGCGTAAATACAAGCAGTCCTGATATTATAAAAAGAATCCCCAGCGTAATTATCACCCAGGGTATTTTGCAGTCATTGGCTGCAAGCAAAAAAACGAACGCTAAGACAAACCTTAGCAACCCTGCAAAGTAAATACGTCGGCCTTTTTTAAAGAATTCCATTAAATGTTTGAGTATAACTGGCTTCAACAAATAAACGACCGCGATGAATACGAAAACTATACCTATAATTTTAACTGCGATGGCCATAATAGCTTTCCTTTCTTATGCGGGGCTTTGTTGTGCGCCGGCTTTACAAAAGGCGCTTATCTTCCAATACTGTAATATTCGATTCCCGCTTTTTTAACTACATTAGGCTCATAGAGGTTTCTTCCGTCGAAGATAACAGGTTTGTTTAGCTTGGTTGCAATAACTTCAAAGTTGGGATTTCTGAATTCCTGCCAGTCAGTGAAGATAACCAGGGCATCGGCGTTGCAAAGCGCTTTATATCCGTTCTCGAAGGTTTCGATTTTCTCATCCAAAGCCTCTAATGCTGCTGAACCGGCTTCGGGGTCGTAAGCTTTGATTTTCATCCCACAATCGAGAAGTTTTCTGATACAGTAAATTGCCGGCGATTCTCTAACATCATCGGTTTTGGCCTTAAAAGCCAGTCCCCACACAGCTAATACGGTTTTATCTTCTCGGCCCGCAAAATAGTCGATGATACGTTTTGCAAAACGCTCCTGCTGCTTTATATTTACCTGCTGTACGGATTTGGCTATTGTCATTTCAACTCCATTCTCAGAACCGGTGTGAATCAGCGCTCGAATATCTTTTGGAAAACAACTTCCCCCGAAGCCTACGCCCGGAAACAAAAAGGCCCGACCGATACGCGAATCACTCCCTATACCTCGTCTGACCTGTTCGATATCTGCTCCAACTTTTTCACATAGTGCTGATATTTCGTTCATAAATGAAATTCTTGTTGCAAGCATTGTGTTCGCTGCATATTTTGTCATCTCAGCCGACGCCAGGTCCATAAATATTATCCGGTTGCTCTTTCGCATAAATGGATTATACAACCGGGTCATTATTTCCATAACAGAAGGATTAGTTGTGCCGATGATTATTCTGTCTGGACGCATAAAATCCTCAAGGGCAGCACCTTCCTTCAAAAATTCCGGATTACTAACATAATCAAACGGCACTTGCGTTTTGGATTTTATAATATCATTTACCTTCTCATAGGTACCTATTGGAACGGTGCTTTTTGTAGCGATGATTCGATATTCACGGATGTTTTCACCTATTTCGGCCGCGACAGAAAGAATCGCTGATATATCGGCTGAACCGTCTGGTGTCGGCGGGGTACCGACCGCAATAAAAATAATAAGTGAGTTGTCGATTCCCTTTTTCAAGTCGGTTGTAAAGTGCAGCCGGCCGAGCTTTTCATTATGTTTGACTATTTCAGTCAGTCCCGGTTCATAGATGGGTATTACCCCATTTTTCAAACCTGCAATTTTCTCGGCGTCATTATCCACACAAAAACAATCGTTACCGGCTTCAGCCAGGCAACCGGCTGTAACCAGCCCAACATAGCCAATACCAACAATACAGATTTTCATTTTTTTTAACTCCTGCGCTTTAATATCACTTTACATCCCTATCCACTGTCAACGACCTCTATTATATCAGTGTCTACTTCTACACTCGCAGCCTGGCCCAGCATATCTATCTGTAAAACAAGACGCGCAGCATTCTTTGTTGTGACAACTGCACCCTGTAAATTGGCTAACGGTCCTGCCGTAACTCGACAGAGTTGGCCTTTCCTGACATATTTATGTGGCGCTAGAGGAACTCCGGCTTTAAGAGCTTGTTCAATTTGCACTAATTCGGAGAGTAATTTCTGTTGGTTTTTGACTACAATTACATTCGCAACACGATTGGTTCGCAGTAATTCGAGCCGCTGGTTTTCGTTGCCACAAAAGAACAAATACCCGCTGAACAACGGCAGAAGCGAGCGTATTTTTCGCCCCCTCTTATGCCTTGTCTTCCAACTCATAGGAAGAAAATAGTTGATTTTTTTACCAATCAAATCATTGGCCAGGGCTTTTTCGTTTCTGCTTTTTGTGTGAGCGACCCACCATATTCCGGCAAAATCACAAATAGATTGCTCTTCAGGCCAGATAATTGGGGGATTCTCGCTTGCCTTCAGCAATTTTGCTCTCCTAATTCATTCCATAGAATTTAAGTATAGTCTGGGCGACATATTCAATCTGCTCTGTTGTCAGTTCGGGATAAATCGGCAGCGATAATACTTCATTGCAAAGTCTCTCAGCGACAGGAAAATCTCCTTGTTTATAACCAAGTTCACTGAAACATTCCTGTAGGTGCAGCGGCTTTGGATAAAAAATAGCAGAGCTGATTTCATTGTCGGCGAGAAACTTTTGCAGCTGGTCTCTTTCGGGTGTTGTGATAGTATATTGGTGGTAGATGCTGATATTGTTCGGGTCGATTTTGGGTGTCTTGACCGGTGAATCGGCAAGAATCTCATCGTAAAGTGCAGCGTTTTGCCTTCGTTTTTCACTCCATCCGTTGAGGTATTTGAGTTTGACGGTAAGGACGGCTGCCTGGATACCGTCAAGTCGGAAATTTCCGCCGACCATCTTATAGAAATATCGGGGATTCTGGCCATGGTCGCGAAGTATCCTGATTTTTTGTGCAAGAGTTTCTTTATTGGTTGTGACCAGCCCCCCGTCACCAAAAGCACCGAGATTCTTGGTCGGATAAAACGAGAAACAGCCGCAGTCACCCAAATTGCCGCATTTTGTGCCGTCCTGACTTGCGCCTATTGCCTGGGCGGCATCCTCAACAACAGCAAGTTTATGACGTTTGGCAATTTTAATAATTGGTTTCATTTGCGCAACTTGGCCGAATAAATGCACTGGTATAATCGCTTTTGTTTTTTCAGTTATCTCTTCTTTGATACAAGTTGGGTCAATGTTGTAAGAATCTGCTTCAACGTCAACAAAGACAGGTTTGCCACCTAATCTGGCGATGGCGCCGGCGGTGGCAAAAAAAGTAAAAGGTGTAGTTATAACTTCATCTCCCGGCTTTATATCAAGTGCCATCAAGCTGACAAGTAAGGCATCTGAACCGCTTGAAATACCGATAGCATATTTGCTGCCGCAATAAGCGGCGATTTTTTTTTCAAATTCAACTACAGCAGGCCCGAGGCAAAATAATTGGCTTTCACAAACTTCGGTTATGGCCTGCAAAACCTCTTTTTTGTATGTGGCATATTCTGCCTTCAAATCCAAAAGTGGAACCTGCATTAAACTGCCTTCTTAATCTTAAGCCTTTACAATTTTCTGTCGGCCTTTACGAACCGAATTAGTGGCGTTTCGAGTGTCGGCAACAAGTTTTGAGTTTTGAACAATCCAGTCGTAATCATAATCACTGTGGTCGGTTGAAATCAAAACCACATCGTAACCAGCCAGCATTTTCTTTGACAGCTTTTTACTGGTCATCCTTAAATCATGCTGTCGTTGCTTATGGGTCTTAGGGATATATGGGTCATTATAATCGACGTTGGCGCCTTTTTTGCGCAGTAGTTCAATCAGTTCTACCGACGGAGATTCCCTTAAATCATCGATGTCCTTTTTATAAGCCAGGCCAAGCACGAGCACCTTTGAGCCTTTTAAGCTTTTTCTGCGTTCATTCAGTGCTTCCATTATTTTTGTTATAACATAGTGCGGCATATTGGTATTGATTTCACCGGCCAGTTCGATAAAACGGGTCGGCATACCATACTGCCGGGCCTTCCACGTCAGATAAAACGGGTCAATCGGTATGCAGTGTCCACCGAGACCAGGGCCTGGATAGAATGCCTTGAAACCGAAAGGCTTGGTACTTGCAGCCCTGATAACCTCCCAGATGTCAATGTCCATCCTGTCAAAAACCATCTTAAGTTCGTTGACCATGGCTATATTTATGCACCGGTAAACGTTTTCGAGGATTTTTGCTGCCTCGGCGGCTTCCAGACTGGATACAGGGACTATTGTATCGATAGCGGTACTATAAAGCTTGCAGGCCATATCGCGACATTTATCTGTCAGGCCGCCGACCACCTTGGGAATGGTTTTGGTTCTATAGTCCTTGTTACCCGGATCCTCGCGCTCAGGTGAATATGCCAGATAAAAATCATTGCCGGCTTTCAAACCGCTGTTCTGAAGTATCGGAGCAACCAGTTCACGTGTGGTGCCGGGATAAGTTGTACTTTCAAAGACAATCAGTTGACCGGCTCGAAGATATTTAGAAATTGTTTTGCTGCTGTTGATAATAAACTGCATATCAGGCTCACGATTTTGGGTCAGCGGCGTAGGCACACAAACCAGTATAGCATCGATGGTTTTCAATCGGGCCATATTGGTTGTAGCTTTGAATAGGCCTGTCTTTACCAGTTTTTTTACATGTGAATGAGGTATATGTTTGATAATGCTTCGGCCGGAATTTAGAGCACGGACCTTCTTTTCATCGATATCGAAACCGACAACCTTCAGACCGGATGAGGCAAATTCCCGAACCAGAGGCAGACCGACATAACCAAGCCCCAAAACACCTACAGTAACTTTTTTGTCTTTGATTTTCCTGCCCCATTCTCTCATAGATCACATCCTTGCAAAAAACTGCTGTTAGTCCCATAATCTCATAAAAACAGGCTGAAAAAAACACCTGCTCTACCTGTAATAATTAAACTGGCACTTATTACCTGTCGATTCAATGATAAATCAGTTTAGATGTATATCACAAAAAAGTCAATTGACTATTCTTGTTTTTTGACTTATTATTGCCGATTATAAAAAGGAAATCGGGAATTGACCAACATTTTATTCACATGTATTGGCAGACGTGTCTCGCTGCTGAAAAGCTTTCGCAGGGCGGCAAAGCTGTTGAAAATAAATATTTCGTTGCTTGGTACTGATACTACGGTACTGAGTTCGGCATTGCAGTTGTGTGACAAAAAATTCGTGGTCAAGCCAACAACACACCCCGGCTATGTTAAGCAATTGCTTAACATTGTCAGGGCCAACAGCGTAAAACTGCTTGTTCCGACCGTTGATTTGGACTTGAAAATTCTGGCTCAAAACAAGTCAAGATTTGCCGAACTAGGGTGTTGCGTACTCATTTCATCTGTTCAGGTGGTTGATATTTGTCAGGACAAGAGAAAGTTCTACCGATTTTTAGTCAATAACGGCTTTGACGCCCCGCGCACTATGACCGTTCGCACTGCACTTTCAACAGGTAAACTTAAAAAACCCTGTTTTCTAAAACCTTGGGATGGTTATGCCAGCAGAGGAAATGTAGTCGTAAGCCGTCGGAAGGAAATGTTATTTTTCTCTAAGAGAATACCAAACTGCATCGTTCAGGAATTTATTAAAGGTGCCGAACATACCTGTGATGTTTATGTTGACTTTGGTATGAAAGTTCGCTGTGTTATTCCGCGAAAACGTATAGAGGTAAGAGCCGGCGAGGTAAGCAAGGGAAAGACGGTAAAACAGTTGCGTATTATGAGCGAAGCTGCAGGATTGGTTGAAGCACTTGGAGCAGGCCCTGGTGTAATAACTGTGCAATTGTTCCTGACCGAAGATGGTAAAATAAAGTTCATTGAGGTAAATCCTCGATTCGGCGGAGGCGTGCCGCTGTCAATCAAAGCCGGCGCCAACTTCCCGAAATGGATATTGCAGGAACTGCTGGGCAAAAGAACATCAATTAAATTTGATGGTTTCAAAAACAATTTGATTATGCTTCGGTACGATGATGAAATCTGGTTCGAAGGTTCCTGACACGGAGACTTAAAAGTGCTATTGGATAAGATAATTGGACCTGACAGACCTATCTCATGGGTAATGCAATTTTGGCCGGTATTGGTTACTTCTTTTGTCGCTTCTTTGGCAGCTACTGCTCTGTGTAAAAAAATAGCCATAAAATTTGGCATCGTTGACAAACCTGATGACCTGGTCAAAACACACAAAGTGCCTATCGCATATCTCGGCGGTGTCGGAATGCTTATTGGTTTGACCGTTGGTATATTGGCTGGTTTAGGCTGTTTAACAGGCGAACAAATTTTCGACCAGAGACTAAGATGGCTTCTTGGGATTCTGGCTGGCGGCGCAATAGCCTGTTTTGTCGGACTGGCCGATGACATATTCGATATAAAACCGACGCAGAAAATCGTCGGCCAGATTATTGCCGCAGTTATTCTGCTGGTTGTAGGAATTATGCCGAATCTGGGTTTTTTGACCGAATACCTGGGTTGGGAAATACCCCACAATGTTGAAAATCTGATGGAAATTTTGATTGTGGTATGTTTTGTACTTGGTGCGACCAATTCTTTAAATTTGCTTGACGGACTCGATGGACTTTGTGCCGGTGTAACTGTAATTATTACTGTTGCTATGCTTCTGCTATCAATACATCTGGCAACGTGGGGATTCAGCCGGACCGGTGACCCTGTGAGGATTATAATTTGTCTTGGCCTTGTCGGAGCCGCCTGTGGCTTTTTGCCTTTCAATCGTTATCCTGCCAAGATATTTATGGGTGATGCCGGGAGTATGTTACTGGGATTTATGATGGCTGCATTGATGATTTTATTTGCCGAACGCATCCCAAGATGGTGGTTGGCTTCAATCGTTGTCTTCGGACTGCCTATTCTCGACACCGCTGTCGCATTAATTCGGAGATTGATTAATCACAGACCCTTGTTTGTTTCGGACAGGGGGCACATTTACGACCAGATGATTGATAGAGGCATACCGCTGAAGAAGACAGTTGTTGTTTGCTACGTTCTTGCTGGCGTTTATGCAGTTATTGGCCTGATAATGAGCCAAATAAGAACACGTTACGCTGCCGTCGTGTATGTTCTTGTCTTTGTAATTTCCGGCCTGGTTGTATGGAAAAAAGGTTATTTGAAAATGGAGGGCCTCCGGGGGGCAATTCACAAGAAAGACTAAAGAGTTACAAGAATTTTAATCTACCGCTCTCCACAGAATCCCAGCCTTATGAAACTCATACCTCTCCAGCAGAAATTCTGGACAATATCCAGGTACAGGTGAAACCACATAAATCGCATGCTCCGCAAAGAGCCTGTCGATAACATCTTTGTCATAATTCTTCAAATTATCTGCTGAGCCATGTCCGGATACAACAGTAACATCCTGCCGCTCGCCCTTGACCTGCTGGACATACAAGAGTGGATAAACCGTAGTGCCGTCGGTATAAATTACAGCATCACGCTCAACCATATTGAAAACTTCATTAGCGAACTGTTCAGGACCGTTATTGCCGCTCTGCCATGGCCGCAAAAACCAAATATAATCATTACGATAGGGGATTTCCCTTTTTGTTGGTAGTCTGAACCCCGTTTGTTGTGCTGCAATCGGAGCTGCAATATAAACAGGGATGGTTATAAACGATGCAATAAAAACCAGGTAAGTCATAATTCTGCGGTTAGGCTTGATTACAAGTGCATCAAAACCCACACCAATGAGAATTGAGGCTATACAATAAAACGGCATAAAAAATGCATATCTGTCCGGAACGGTGTACCTGAAAGCAAACCCAAAGAAAAGTAACAGCAATGCTAAAATAATGTTCCCAAATCCACGGCTCGGAGAAAGCTTCTTAAGTCCGTAAAGGCCCGCAAAGAAAAACAGCACATTAGGAGTCGCAAAATTATAAGCCATAAAGATAATATTTTCTTTAATAAACCTGGCTGAAAGATTTATATTGAGAACGGCTCCCTGCCAGGTGTTACCAAAAAGTGCCGAAGCTATAGTAGCTGAAAAATCCCCGCTTTGAATGATATTTTTTATGATTAGATATTCGTATGAAGCCGCACCAGCCACCCAGAGAACTGTAATAACTGCAAAATGCTTTAGACTGATTTGCTTTTTGGTTAACAAAACAATCAAAAATGCGAGATAGCAAATAAAGCCGATAGAAGCAAACATATGAACCGCAATTGCCAGCCCGTTAAAGAGTCCCAGCAGGTATAGAAAAACTGCCCGTCTCGTTTTAGCATACTGCAACAGCACAATCAACTCACCAAGAAACAACGCCGAATACAAGGTATAAACTTCCGCAATCGTGGCAAACTGCCAGTGTGTCCAGGAAACAGCAAGCGTTATTGCTGCTAAGATTGCCGGAAGATTTTTGCCCAGCCATAATCGCAGCAGCAAAAACAGATTTGCTATGGCAAATGCCCCTGCAACGGCTGAAATCAGATTTATCCTGTGCGCGAATTCACCAATGGGGATGTATTTAACTGCAATGCCTATGATATGATAAAGAGGGTGTGAAAGAGCCAGACCGAGATTACCCTCAATATCGTTGTGCCAGATTCGGTATTGATACATCCCCGCGTCCTGCCAAAGCGGTCCCGGTGCACAGGTTGCAGCATATAATACAAAAGCCGCAAAAAAAATTACAAAATAGAGTGAGGCGGGATTTTGTGAAGTAAAAAGATTATTTTTACTTTTCATAGTTTGCATTTGTTAGGGTGAATCCGGTCATCTACGAATTAACGCAGTTGCTTAATATCTGTCAGCCAGGCGTCAAGCAAAGGTAATTCTTCATCGTCTATTAGGGACATACTAATTAATTTTTCGTAACAGATTTTAAGATTATCGCCGATTTTATCTCTTCCGGGTCTTAGCTGCAGGGCTGATAAAGCCTCGCATATTTTGCTGTTATGAAGATAGCCGGGAACTTCATCTTTTAAATCGCGCAGCAGATTATGCTCATTGCGCTGCTGGGTCATCGTGGGTTCATGAAAAAGAACGGACCACCCGTTGAGCCAGGCTATTCGCTGGGCAATGAAGCTGCGCCATATATCAGTCATTCGAAAAGAGCAATAAGACGGTAGATATAGCAGTTCAAATGCGTCCGGCCGCCACCTGGTATTCTGACTGTTGAAAGGGCACCACGAGCCGTTGGTCAGTGCAACTCGTCGGTCTTTTCTAAAGGTTTGTGGAAGTGGCAGAATGAGGCGATATATCGCATCGACATCAGGATTATCATCCGCTAGGCCCTGTTGAATCGGAGAATTGACTTGAGCGTGCTCAAGTGAGTCGTACGGAAGTATCGGCTCTCGGAGTTGTTCGCGAGGGAAGCCTCGCGGCCAGATATTCTCTTCGGAAAAATAGCGATAAACATTCACCCAACCGGCGTCTTCAAGAACTGCCACGTTCTGAATTTGCGGCATCGGCGTCCAAAATGACTGGCAAGGCATATTATCATCGTCGGTCTCAATAATTACTGAGGCTTGGTTGCCAATCGCAAGAAGGTAGCCGATGTTTTTACGGGCATGATGTTTGGTAGGACAAATCCTCGCTAATCTCAAATCGAGCTGTTTTTGTCTGTCTAAGCTGTAAAAGTCACAGCCGTCTATGTGAAATTCCGCAGGGCTGGACTTGTCACCTATGACAATTAATTGATAGTCTCTTTCACTACAGCCTTCGGATAGGCTGCGAAGAACATTATTGGGGGCGGCAATTGAGGTTACTACGATGCAGACTTTGTCTTTCATAAAACCGAATCTCTTTCTATTTACGAACTACAAATTGCAGGAAAGACGTTTCCTGAATAAGCGAAATAAGTTTCTGAAGGCATCCATAAGTATTGAAC
>CAZIKS010000123.1:0-11251 GCA_964539795.1 uncultured Pirellulales bacterium | reverse complement strand
AAATGGGAGTTCAATAGTATGCCGGAATTATTTACTCAACTGACCAGAGCAGTAGAAGAAGCCTGGTTTGTTGCTCTTCCTGCATGTTTTATCTGGGGTATCCTAAGTATTGTTTTGAGTCCATGTCATTTAGCCAGTATTCCGCTGATAGTGGGATTTATCGATGGACAGGGACGTATCTCAACTAAAAGGGCTTTCTGCATTTCGACTTTGTTTGCAGTGGGAATACTAATCACAATCGGAGTAATTGGTGCTATTACTGCTGCGGCTGGTCGTATGATGGGGGATATCGGAAAATACGGTAATTACTTTGTTGCACTTATATTCTTTGTCGTAGGGTTACATCTTCTCGGAGTAATACCTATGCCATGGTCAGGCCCCGGGCAGGTTGCAATGAAAAAGAAAGGTGCGCTTGCCGCCTTTTTATTAGGTCTTGTTTTTGGAATTGCGTTAGGTCCCTGTACATTTGCATATATGGCACCGCTGCTGGGAGTCACATTCAAGTTTGCTGCGAAAAATCTACTCTATGGTGTTCTGCTTCTCATAATTTATGGAATAGGACACTGTTCTGTTATTGTTTTTGCCGGGACATTCACCGAACTGGTTCAACGTTATATGAACTGGAATGAAAAGTCCAGGGGAAGCTTGATTGTGAAAAAAATCTGCGGCATCCTCGTTCTTTTGGGAGGTTTATACCTTATATATACAGCCCCCTGACGCCATAACGAAATGATAATATGCCCTTATGGGTACGATACTCTTAGCGTTTTGGTGAAAGGCAAATTACAAAATAACCTTAAGAAACAGGAAAAAATGAAAGGAGTTGGCAATGAAAACGGACTTTACGCGACGCAAATTTATGGGAACAGCCGGAGCGGCAATCTTTGCTGGAGCAGCAACTACGACAGTACCAACTCAGGCTGCAGTTAAGCCGCAGGCAAACTTCATTCGGATTGTCGGCATTTGTTGCAGCCCACGCAAGGGGAAAACCACCGCGGCCTCTCTGAAAGTGTGCCTTGAGGCTGCTGGAGCCGTTAATCCACAAATTCAGACGGATTTGATAGAATTAGCAGGGATGAAAATAGACGGCTCTCTGGCTGCCGGCATACCACTTGAACCAGGCCAAAAGGATGATTTCCCGAAACTCGTCCCCAAACTCTCAGACCCAAGTGTAGCAGGAATCATCATTGGAACACCGGTCTATTTTAATAACATGACGTCACTATGCAAGGCATTCCTCGACCGTTGCATTGCCTTTCGAAAAAACAACTTTGCGCTGAGCAACAAGGTCGCCGGAGTTTTGGCAGTTGGTGGCACCCGCAACGGTGGTCAGGAGATTACCATACAGTCGGTACAGGCTACTCTATACGGTCAGGAAATGGTTATAGTTGGTGGCGCCAGACCGAGTGCTCGTATCGGGGCAACTGTATGGAACAGTGGGAAAAACGACGTTACCGATGACGAGTTCGGCATGACCACTGCCAGAAGCCTTGGGTGCCGAGTGGCTGAAGTTGCATTAAAGATAGTTGCTGCCAATAACTAAGTAGATACTACTGTGCTATAAGCTAACATCTGATTGTGAAATTGGGTCATAAATTAGAAAAATGACCTTGTCGCCTTCATTATGATGAAGAGACCTGTTCAAAATCAGTCAGACAAATATGGAAGTGTATACCACAATGGAATATAAGAAGGGAAAATTCAAATGGTAGATAAACAAATCACTGAACTAATTGCTATCGGCGCCTCTGTCTCCGCCAATTGCCAACCGTGTGTGAAATACCATGTAAGCAAGGCTCGCCAAATGAATATCGAAGAGAAGGAAATTCAGCAGGCTATTAAAACCGGCAAAATGGTCAGGAAAGGCGCTGCCGACCAGATGGATAAACTCACTTCAGAAATAATAAAATGAGATTATTTCAGGAGTAAATACAATGGGAAAAAATAGTCTCGAGAAAAAGCCAAAGGGACTGAGTATCTTCGAAAAATACCTCACGGTATGGGTATTTCTTTGTATTGTTGGCGGGATTACTCTGGGAAAGGTCGCTCCGGGAGTAGCCGGCTACCTTGATAGTCTGGCTATATATGTAGGGAAAGCCCCTGTAGTATCCATTCCCATAGCAGTATGTCTGTTTTTTATGATGTATCCAATAATGGTGAAGATTGATTTTGCCGAGGTCATCAGGGCGGGCAAGAGCATCAAGCCGGTAGGATTAACTCTCTTTATCAATTGGGCTGTTAAGCCTTTTACAATGTATGCCATATCAGTTTTATTTCTGGGAAGTTTGTTCTACGGCTTTATCGGGGCCGAGGCAACCGATATAATCAAACTGCCGATAGGTGCCGCTGTTGAGGTTGGCGAGAGATATGGTGACGGCACGGTCATTCTGGTCAATGGTGTCAGGATGCTCAAAGTCCCGCTTTGGCGAAGCTACCTTGCCGGCTGTATCCTTCTTGGGATTGCACCATGCACGGCAATGGTACTTGTATGGGGCTATCTTGCAAAAGGTAATGACGGCCATACATTAGTAATGGTTGCCATCAATTCTTTAACAATGCTTTTTCTATATGGCCCGCTTGGTGGTTTTTTGCTTGGCATAGGTCGTCTGCCGGTACCATGGCAGGCCCTGTTGCTGTCTATTGCGATATATGTAGCTTTACCTCTGGTAACAGGCTATTTGTCCAGGAAATGGATTATTACAACTAAAGGCCAAGAGTGGTTTAAGGAAAAGTTCCTGCATGTTCTCACGCCTGTTACTACCATTGCATTGCTTATTACTCTGGTTTTGCTGTTTTCATTCAAAGGGGAGGTTATTCTTTCAAATCCGTTAACAATTCTCTGGATTGCGATTCCTCTGTTCATACAGACCAATCTAATTTTTGCAATTGGTTATGGGCTTTCCAAAATTCTTAAACTTCGATATCAAGATGCGGCTCCGTCTGCAATGATAGGGGCCTCTAACCACTTTGAGGTTGCTATTGCCACATCGATAATGCTTTTTGGTCTATCATCCGGAGCAGCCCTGGCAACGGTTGTGGGCGTGTTGATAGAAGTACCGGTAATGCTGATGCTTGTTAAGATATGTCTGCGAACTCAAAGCTGGTTTGACCGCTAATATAAAGACACAACTATAACACACCCTTATTAAACTTAAGTCTTGCCATTTTTACGCCAAAGCCTAAAATGCAATGGTCTTTTGGCTGGAAAATAATTGGGGTAATTGGGCATAAATGAATTCAGAGCAGTTGGAAAAATACAGTTCGGCTGTAACGCTGTCGGATATGGAAATCTTTGTATTTCCTGAACTGATGTACAGTCTGGTTCTGGCCAATATTATGAGTCCAATTATCTGGCAGTGGCGGCAACTCGATTGTTTTAAAAAACTGGAGGGCAAAAGCAGCTACAAAAAAGTAATGCGTCTAAAGCAATTCATAATGGATGAGTACGAATTCAACCTTGACCTCGAAACATGGGGGCTTACCAGCAGGACAAAAGAGCTTAAAAGATTTGATAAATTCATTTGCTCCGATGATATCGCTAAAAGCAACGCTTTATTCGGTTACCACGGAGACCAATATTACTTTGACGTTGATATCCGCAGGCATTTTGGCCTGGATAAATATGACAGTGATATTATTCCGTACTGGAAGACCGAAACAGTCGAAGCTATGAATGCATTTCAGTTTAAGGAAGGTTGCAAAACCGGGGCCGGCGAATGTGTATCACTTGCAGCTTTGTATGCTGCAGCGGTTTTCATAGTATGTGGGATACCTCTCGAAGATATTTATATGCTCCTCACACCTCTTCACTCACAGAATTTTATTGATATCCAGGATGGTGTCCTGACCAACAATAGAAGGCTCGTTACCAAAACAATGTGGTTCAATGGAACCGCTATTTCTGACAAGGCACAGCGAGCGCTGCGTAATGAACAGATCACAATTTTAGCCCATAATACCGGCTTCGTGCACTGCTTCTATAACCAAGCCTCAATAAAAAAGCAGGCTTATGAACATCTTGCCCGTCGTCTTGGAGAGTATCTGACCACCGATTTGACAACATTGACTATGGCAAACTTCCTGCGCTCTCACCACGAATATCAAAAATACTTTCAATTTTGCTGTGAGAACTGCAAAGGAGGAGCTAAATTTGCCAAAGCTGAGGTGCTGTTCCATTATGAACACGGAAGCAAGTTCAGAATTGCCGACAATACTTTCGAAAAACTACTTGCAGAAGTTTCAGAAGAAGACCTTTTGCCAGGCAAGTTGTCTAACAGAATGTGCTGTAACCAACTCTGCAGCTTCGCAAAATATGAAAATGCTGATATAAGAGAAGAAACCGGCAGAATGGCTATAAAAGAATATCTGGCTGGCTTTATTCCGGAAGTTAATGCGTTTTTAGAAAACCTTGCTGAATTTCTACATATAGAGGCAAAGCTGCCTGGCTTTGACAAAGATTTTGTCCCCGGCGAATCTGTCAAACTTCCAGCTAACCAAAGCAGAGAACAGATAATTAACCAACTCCAGCAAATTCGCCAAAAGAACGCTACCGCCGACCTTGCCTTTTATGCCTATCGCGATATGCAAAGATGCGATTGGGCTCCATTTGTAAAGGCTGCAATAGAGCGAAATCCGGTTTCAATCGAAATGACGGCTTCAATGTCCGTCCAAGAGATATATCAATGGCTCAGGAAAATAGGACACTTCTCGATTTACGATGGTAACCGCCTGGCTCAGCCAGATGAAGTGGCAAACTACCAGACCGGTGATGGGATCGAAAAAGCCTTTTTGATGGCCGATATCCTGCATCAAAGAAATCCCGAACAGGATATTAAAATAACTGTAGATAATGATGAGGTTTTAGTAAAAGGACAAACTCAATACCGGTTTGTATCCGACAAGGAGCTGAAAAAAGAGATTAAAATTTTGGCTGAGGGACTTTCGGTTTAAACACGGTGTTGGGACGTAGTTGAATTGATTACTTATTGATTAGGGAAGGAGTATTAGTTATGGCACTAAAAAAAAGTCAGACTGAAAAAAATCTATTGACGGCATTTGCAGGTGAATCACAGGCAAGGAACCGTTACACTTATTTTTCAAGCCAGGCACGAAAAGAAGGATTTGTGCAAATTTCAGCTATATTTGAAGAAACCGCCAATCAGGAAAAAGAACACGCCAAGAGGCTGTTTAAATTCCTGGAAGGTGGTGAAGTTGAAATTTCTGCCGCTTTTCCTGCTGGTGTAATTGGCTCTACCAGCGAAAACCTTAAAGCCGCTGCTGCAGGTGAAAACTATGAAACGACTGAAATGTATCCGAACTTTGCAAAAGTAGCCGACGAAGAAGGATTCTCGGAAATCGCGGATGTATTTAGAAGCATAGCTGTCGCTGAAGCTCGACACAGAGACCGTTACCTCGCATTAGAAAAGAATATCGCCGAGGGAAAAGTCTTCAAACGTGAAAAATCCGTTCGCTGGATTTGCAAAAACTGTGGTTATGTACATGAAGGTACAGAAGCCCCCGACGTATGCCCGGCATGTGCGCATCCACAGGCACATTTTGAAATGGAAGCCCTTAATTACTAACAGTTTATAAAAATAATACAATATAAGGTTGTGAAAAGTGACTCAATTATGAGACAGATTAAACCTAATGTGTATGCAGTTGGGGCGATTGATTGGGATGCGAGATTGTTTGACCGGCTTATTCCCTTGCCTGATGGGACCAGCTACAACGCTTATTTGCTCAAGGGTAGGGAGAAGACGGCATTGTTGGATACTGTTGACCCGACAAAGACCGACGTGCTCATAGACAATGTCATTAAAACAGGTACAGAAAAAATAGATTATATCATCGCCCATCACGCCGAACAGGACCACTCCGGCAGCATACCTGATATACTAACACTCTTTCCTGATGCTAAGGTAGTGACTAATCCGAAATGTAAGGATATGTTAAAAGATTTACTTGGTATTGAGGATGAGAAGTTTATTACTGTCGAAGATGGTCGGACACTTTCGTTAGGCGATAAAACACTGGAATTTGTCTATCTTCCATGGGTTCACTGGCCGGAAACGATGGGCACATATCTCAAAGAAGACAAGATTCTGTTTTCATGTGATTTCTTTGGCGCTCATCTCGCAACAAGCAGCCTTTTTGCCGAAGATGAGGCAACTGTCTATGAATCGGCCAAGCGATATTACGCTGAAATAATGATGCCGTTTAGGCGACAGATAAATTCCAACCTGGCAAAACTTGAGCCTATGGAAATCGAGATAATTGCTCCCAGTCACGGCCCTATACATAATCGTCCTGACTTTATTGTTAATGCTTATAAAGACTGGGCCTCTGATAAGGTTAAAAACGAGGTGGTTCTGGCCTATGTTTCCATGCACGGCAGCACAGCCAGGATGGTGTCATATTTTGTAGATGC
The DNA here is from genome assembly GCA_964539795.1 of uncultured Pirellulales bacterium. Taxonomy (GTDB): domain Bacteria; phylum Planctomycetota; class Phycisphaerae; order Sedimentisphaerales; family Anaerobacaceae; genus CAZTKW01. Next base: position 4,821 of record CAZIKS010000123.1, on the reverse strand, counting down.
CCTGATTGAAAGAGCAATTACTGTAAAACAATTTGAACTATCGACTGTTGATGTTGGCAAGCTTGCAATAGCACTGGTAGATGCTGCAACGATAATAATCGGTTCACCTACAGTGCTGGTTGGATCACATCCGTGCGCCGTTTATGCAGCGTTTTTAGCCAATGCCCTTAGACCAAAAACTAAGTTTGCCTCTATTCTCGGCTCTTACGGCTGGGGCGGTAAAATGGTTGAACAACTGACCTCTATGATGTCAAATCTTAAGGTCGAACTTCTTGAACCGGTGTTGGCAAAAGGTGAACCAAAGGATGACGATTTTGGCTCACTGGATAAGTTGGCAAATGAAATCTTAGTTAAACATAAAGAGTTTGGAATTGTAAGCTGAAACTTTCAAACTGCGAAAGGGGATTAAAAATGGCCGAAAAACTTCAAATTTATAAATGCAACGTATGCGGCAATATCGTAGAAGTAGTGCACGGCGGTGCCGGTGAATTGGTCTGCTGTGGACAGCCGATGGAACTTCTGGATGAAAAAACCGCTGACGCTGCAACAGAAAAACATGTGCCTGTAATTGAGAAAATCGATGGCGGCTACAAGGTCAAGATTGGTTCTGTACCTCATCCTATGGAGGAAAAACACTATATTGAATGGATTGAGCTATTGGCAGATGATAAGGCATATCGACAGTTCCTTAAGCCGGGAATGCCTCCGGAGGCTGTATTTAATATCCAAGCCGATTCAATAACCGCCAGAGAGCATTGCAACGTTCATGGATTATGGAAAAAACAATAGCTGTCGTAGGAAAAAATATAATAATACCTTTGATGTTAGCTAATTGCCTAATCTGTTCAAAAGTGCAAAAATCAAGTTATAACAAGGGGACCAGATATGTTAAACGATGGCGAAAAGGGAGTAATTATTCAAAGAGACAAGCAGACTTATGCGGTGGCCCCGCATATACCTTGTGGTGTTGTCAGCGGTGATACGCTGCGAAAACTTGCCGATGTCTCTGAGAAATACGAAGCCAAAGCACTAAAGATAACAAGTGCCTCAAGAATTGCAATTGTCGGGATAAATGAAAAAGATGTCGATGCCGTCTGGTCAGAGCTTGGAATGTCGCCCGGTTTTGCCGTCGGTCTCTGTGTGCGCAGTGTAAAAGCCTGCCCGGGTACTACATTTTGCAAAAGAGGCATGCAGGATAGTCTCTCGCTGGGCTTAAAATTCGATGAAAAATATCATGGCCTGGAACTCCCCGGAAAATTCAAAATCGGCGTAAGCGGCTGTCCAAACCAGTGTGCTGAAACCTGTATAAAAGATATCGGGCTTGTTGGTATGCCTAAGGGCTGGAGACTTTTGGTCGGTGGCAACGGTGGTGCTAAGCCAAGATTATCCAAAGAATTGGCCAAAAATATCTCTACTGAAGAAGCAATTGATTTTACCGAGAAAATTATTGAATATTATAAGTCTAATGCCAGACCGCATCAGAGATTAGGCGCAATGATTGAGAAAATGGATTTCGACAAGTTCAAATCGGCGGTGCTTGATAAGTAAACAATAATTATAAGCTCATATGTACGGGACAAGACCTGAGAAAAAATATAAAGATATAAAATCACCAACTGATTTGATAAAAGGTGCTGCATAGTGCTTGATTTTGCTAAAACGATAGTAATTGATTTTTGGGCGACCATAGCTGAAATGTCACCTTATTTATTGTTTGGGTTTATGGCGGCGGGAGCCCTCTCAGTACTTATATCTCAGGAGCTTGTAGAAAGACATTTGGGTGGTGGAGGTATATGGCCGTTGGTGAAAGCATCGATTTTCGGAGTTCCGCTGCCTTTGTGTTCCTGTAGTGTCATTCCGGTATCAATGTCACTGCATAAACACGGAGCCGGTAAAGGTTCAACGATATCATTTTTGCTCTCCACGCCCCAAACCGGCGTTGATAGTATATTTGTCACTTTAAGTCTTCTCGGTCCCGTCTTTGCTGTCTTTAGACCACTGATAGCCTTTATAACCGGTATCATTGGCGGCGCTTTAGTTAATCTGTTCAATCCAAACGCAGAAGGAAAAAGCTCATTACAAGCGAAATGTTCGGACTCGTGCTGTGACGATACTAAGAATAACAAGAGAATCGCCGGAGCATTAAAATATGGCTTCGTTACTTTGCCTCGCGATATCGGCAAAGCAATGTTGGTAGGTTTGGTGATTGCTGCTGTTATTTCAACAGCTGTTCCGGACGACTTCTTTGCAGAAAAATTAGGAACCGGGATTTTCGCAATGGTGGTGATGATGTTTTTGGGAATACCGGTTTATGTTTGCGCAACAGCGTCGGTTCCGGTGGCGGCAGCACTGATACTAAAGGGGCTAACCCCGGGTGCGGCACTGGTCTTTCTTATGACCGGCCCGGCAACTAATGCAGCTTCGTTTGCAATTATTTGGAAAGTTCTGGGCAGAACAACAGCAATCACCTATCTGGCTACTGTGGCAGGATGTGCTCTGTTAAGTGGTATTTTGCTCGATTATATAGCCGCAAGCTTCGACTTTGAAGTAGCAACTCGCCCTGGATGGATGCTGCCAAACATAGTAAAAAACATATCGGCTATAATACTCTTGGCTATTCTGGCTTTTGCTGCCTTTAGAAGAAAAAAGCCGGCAACCAAACTTTAGCAAAAAGGAAGCCGTCAAAAATACCGAACCGATAGCTTCTAAAACGACTTTATTAACAGGCGGTATAAATTTTGAAAGTTTATTCTTGACGGATAAACACAAATCGGTTTTATTTACAGACGAGGGTGAAGACTGAAAAAACTGGCTGGCTGTAACAGCTTATAAATAAAAAGTTTGTGGTCTTTACAGTCGAAAAGGAATTTGTCTGGCTAATGTTTCTTGGAAAGGATGGGACAATGCAAATCGCGAAAATTATGAGGCTTTTTATTGTATGTACTTGTGTCGTATTATTTAACGGCTGTGTGTCCGAGCAGCAGTATAAGGATTTGAAAATCCAGAATGACACTCAGCGACAGCGAATAGCAAAGCTTGAAAGTGAAGTTCAAGCCGCCAAGCTAATTATTGACCAGCTAAAAAGAAAACTCACTGCCGCCGAAGGCATCACTGGTACTGAGGTAGATGCGCTGAGACAAAGAATCACTGCGCTCCAAGAGGACCTGGGCAAAAAGAAGGCTTTGATTGAGTCTATGCAGAAGCAGCTGCTCTACGGAGGGGCTTCGCTTCCTGTCGAACTTAGCACAATGTTGGAGGATTTTGCCAAATCAGAAAAAATGGTTACCTACGATTCAAGCCGGGGGATTGTAAAATTCGAGAGCGATTTGCTTTTTGAACCCGGCAGCGACACCGTGGCTCCGAGCGCAGGCAATGCAATTAAGGCGCTTTGTAACATTTTAAACTCCGGGCAGGGCAGCAACTTCGACATCATAATTGCCGGTCATACCGACGATATACGTATCGCCAAACCTGCTACCCGCCAGAAACACCCGACAAACTGGCACCTCTCAGCCCATAGGGCAATATCCGTACTGAACGTAATGACAGCGAACAATATTGATCCGAAACGGACAAGCATACGGGGTTTTGGAGAATTCCGGCCGGTTGAGCCAAATAAGCCCAATAAAAAAGGCAATCCATTGAACAGGCGTGTTGAGATTTATATTGTTGCCAAAGGAGCATAGTCGAAATTCGTGAAGCGAACTGCGATTCACGAGCCTTCAACCACGATAATGATAGAAAGCACATTAATTATTATCAAGCCGGATGCCATACAACGGCAACTGGCGGGAGAAATAGTCACACGATTTGAAAAAAAAGGCCTTAAACTCGCCGCCGCTAAATTTATGCAAATTTCCAAAGAGTTGGCCCGCCAATTCTACTCTGTTCATCAGGAGAAAGAGTTTTTTGATGATTTAGTAAAGTTTATTTCTTCGTCGCCGGTGATTGTTATGATATGGCAGGCGGATGGCGTCATAGATATGGCACGCAAAATGCTCGGCGCCACATTCGGATATGACGCCCAGCCGGGCACAATTCGCGGCGATTTCGGCTGTTCAAACAGATACAATCTCGCCCACGCCTCCGACAGCACCGAATCTGCCGAATACGAAATCAAACTCTTTTTCAGCCCTGACGAAATCGTTGATTACAAATTAAGCAACGCCGACTGGCTCTACAGCAAAAAAAAGTAACGCCATTGTTTCATTTGCCCGGTTTGTCCGCAAGCTCAGTAAAGCTGTGAGGATTCTTTTCTGCCTACCACAATAAATTAAAAACGAGAGCTCATAATCAATTGCTTCTTTTTCCGTCAAGAGTTATTTCTCCATTTGGCTTTCACTATTATAGTCGCATAAGCGGGGCAATGGGTTCAATTTTACATTTTTTGATTGCAAAAGCGGTTAATTATGGTTATTATCAGCACAGCTTGGTATTTGGCGGCGTAGCCAAGAGGCCTAAGGCGACGGTTTGCAAAACCGTTATTCGTGGGTTCGAATCCCACCGCCGCCTGTTCTTTTCCCCATTGCCAAGCGGGGACACTCGCAGACAATTCCCAAATGTGGGCAATGCCCTCACCTGTTTAGCGCCCAGGTTACATCCTGGGTGGCAATCTATTTAATCAACTCCGCGAAGTTTTCACCTTATGGAGTTTACCCCTTATGGGGGTGCCGAATTCATTCTGACCATTAATCTCGAATCCAAATAAATCCTTGTAGCTTTGTCTTAAAATGCTATACTATCATACTATGAAAAAGTCGCTCGCACATCTGCCGGAACTAAAGGCCGAAGAACTGGAACTTATCGCCTTCAAAATCCGCT
>CAZIKS010000122.1:0-11260 GCA_964539795.1 uncultured Pirellulales bacterium | reverse complement strand
GTCCCTCATTGCGGAAATTCCGGTTTATCTCAAAAACCTTTTCCATTCCACCAACAAGCAGCCTTTTTAAAAATAGCTCCGGAGCAATCCGCAAAAACAAATCCATATCAAGACTATTGTGATGAGTGATAAACGGCTTCGCTGCCGCCCCACCCGCTATCGTCTGCATCATCGGAGTCTCAACCTCCAGAAAGCCGCGCTCGCCCAGAAATTGACGAATTGTGGATATGATAACGCTTCGCTTCTTGAAAAGTTCCATCACTTCTGGATTGGCCCACAAATCCACGTATCTTTGCCGGTACCGCAAATCGACATCGGAAAGACCGTGAAACTTCTCCGGCGGCTGCAAAACCGATTTGCTCAGAACGCTAAGTTCATCAACCCAGATAGTAATCTCCCCGGTTTTCGTCTTGCCCAACTGGCCAGCCACCCCTATTATGTCGCCAAGTTCGAGTAGCTTGGAAAGTGACCATTGCTCTTTTAGCAGCTTTTTACTCAAACCAAACTGAATAGTGCCGCTCCAGTCACGAACTGTCATAAAAATCAGTTTCCCGATGTCTCTCAGCAGTACAATTCTACCTGCGCATCTGGCCTGCTGACTATCGTCGTCCTCCTTAAATCTGTCTTTGATATCTTCGGCTGACTCTGCCCCTTCATATCTGCCGCCATAAGGGTCGATACCCAATTGCCTGATGGCCGACAACTTCTGGCTTCTTTGCTCTTCAAACTTGCTCTTTTCTTCCAAATTTACCAACTAACTCTCCTCTAAAATCTCCATGACTAATTCATATTCGCGCCCAAAACCTCTGATTCGATAAGTTTGCTTTTTATAACCAAAAGTCCGACAGCCAACTGGGGGTCGGACTCTATTGTCTCTTCAATTGTGTATTTCTTCAAAGGTGCAGCGCCGTTATCATGGTCGACCCTCGCCAGCACAAGATTGTCCCACTGCATTTCAGACATTTTCCGAATTTCATCGCTTCTTAACTTGACTTCGACATCAGGCCCAACACCCCAATCATTCTTGCCACGCTTTTTCATCATTTCCCGGCTCTCAACCCTTTGCCCCGATGGCAAATGATAATATGCCATCGTATATTTCAACTGCGCTCCTCCAGGCTGTTCGGTTATTGCCTGAACGCTCCCCTTGCCGTGAGTCCTGTCACCAACCAGAATTGCACGGTTATGTTGCGGGTCCCCAAGGGCTCCCGCTACAATTTCCGATGCACTGGCAGAATCCGAATTTATCAGCACAACCAGCGGATAATCAGGATGCGTCCGTTTCTTTCGTGCCCGGGTAAAACTCCAGTCCTCAACGCGGCGAGGACGTGTGCTTACTATCAAGCCGTCCTTGACGAATTTATCGGTTATCTCTATCGCACTGGGCAAAAATCCCCCCGAATTAAATCGCAAGTCCAGAACCAATCCTCTTAATCCCTCCGATTCAAGCCTAAGTAATGCCCGTTCCAGGTCCGATGAGGTTCGACCCGCAAAACTACTGATGCGAACATAACCAATTCGCCTTTCCTCATCAATCATATACAACCAGTCCACTCTTTCGGTCCTTTGCCACCCATAGACCGTCGGTACCGTTATAACGCCCCTGGTTATCGGAATATCCTTGACTTGATCCTCGGTTTCGCCGTTGCCGGGACGCCTAATCGTCAATACCACTTTTGTTCCCGCCGGCCCCGTTATCCGCTTGACTGCACAGGTAGTGCTCATTCCCTTGGTTGTCTCTCCGTCCACCGCTTCTATCACATCTCCTGCATCAAGACCGGAATGGTACGCCGGGGTGTCAGGCAAAAGACTCGCCACCTTTATCTGCCCTTTCTCCTTTGTCATCCTTATCCCGATACCTGTAAACTTATTGGTCATCATCTTCTCAAATTCCTGAACCTGTCGCGGCCAGACCATAACTGTATAACTATCAAGTGCAGACAATGCCGCCTCTGTAAAATGTGCCACCAGAACCTGTCTCGGTAATTGTACTGTTACAGCATTTAGCAGAAGAACCTTTTCAAAAGCTTCTACAAAGCTGTCTCTGTCCACTTCTACGGACGTATCGCTTACCTCATCCAGAATCACCCTCAGTCCAACCGACCACGCAGAAAGCTGGTTGCTGTCCGGAGGTAAAAGCAATCCCGTTGATTTATCGTCCACAAAAGCCAGGGTCTCACTCTTTGATATTTCAGAAAATGACAGCTTAATCACCTCCGCAAGCAATTCACAGCGCTCGACGCCCTCGATTACCATTTGGCGGTAATTGACGGTGTTAACATAATTTGAACGTAAAAAATCCACCGCCCGAACAAGGATTCTCCCCTCTACACCCTCGAAGCGTTCCTGCCGACTCTCACAGCTGCTATCCTGAAAAGAACCTACAATATTTGCTTTCTCCCTCAAATTCTCCGCATAGTCTGAATACGCCTGGTTATTGGCGTCAATCACCTCAAGCCAGGAGTAGCAATTTACATATGCATCAAACCACTTACCTTCCGCCTCGAACTCAGACGCTTTGTCTATCGACTTTTGAAAAAACTCCTTTAGGAATGAATCAGACAAAAGCTCTTTCTTTTGTCCCTCGTCGGCAAACTCAATAGCTCTGGCAACTGCCGAAAAAATCCTTACAATGTCATTAACATCATTGATATCAATTACATCGTTGACGTCATTGACATCATTGGCGTTTGTATTCGCCTGAAATCTCTCAAGTTTGGTTATTTGGCTCTGATACGCCGCTTCCAGAGCTTCTTTGCGACGTTGACTTATTGCCTGATATTCCTGAACAATTTGCACTAACTGTACGAATTTACTTACCACCGGTGTATCAGGGTCGAGATGTGACCGACTTTTGTCAAGATACGAATTCGCCAACTCACCGGCAGTGTCGAACTGCCCCCTATAAATCAACTCACAGACAGCGTTAACGTCGATGGAATTGGGAGTCGTTTCGGTCGCTTCGGCTTTTCCAGCTAAATCCCGGCTTGTAGGGACCGGCTTGGAAGCAAAACCATAACAAAACGAATGCAAAAAAACTGATACAAAAAAACAAAAGGCTAAAGACCGAGCCTTAAAAACCCGCCTCTTGTATCTTCCGCCCTCAGTCTCGCCCATTAACTCTTGTGTCAAATTTAATTTCATATGCATTCGGCTGCCTTTCCGGCACAGCCGAGAACTTGCAGCTTATGTTTAACCATACTTTTAATCGCTTCCCTGCCCGGACCAAGATATTTACGAGGGTCGAACTCGCTGGGCTTTTCGGCAAATACCTGCCTGATTTTAGCCGTCAGAGCCATTCGCAAATCCGTATCGATATTGACCTTGCAAACCGCCATCTTCGAAGCTTTACTGATCGCATCCTCGGGAACACCCATTGCATCGGGCATATCGCCGCCGTATTTGTTGATAAGGTCCTTAAATTCCTTCAATACGCTGCTGGAACCATGCATTACCAAGGGAAAACCAGGCAGTTTGGCGGCTACATCTTCTATTACGTCAAAAGCTAATTTCGGTTCAGTCTTGAACTTATAAGCCCCGTGGCTCGTTCCACAGGCAGTCGCCAGGGAATCACAGCCTGTTTTCTCAACAAACTCAAACGCCTGGTCCGGGTCCGTCAGGTGTTGAGAAACATCCTCCTTACTTACCCCGACAACATCTTCCTCTATTCCCCCCAACTGACCCAGTTCTGCTTCTACAACTACCCCATGGTCGTGAGCATATTCAACCACTTTCTTGGTAACTGCGATGTTCTCTTTGAAGGGCTTGCTCGAGGCATCAATCATAACTGACGTAAAACCGTCATCCACACACTGCTTACAGGTCTCGAATGTATCCCCGTGGTCAAGGTGCATAACAATTGGAATGGTGGGATTTTCACTAACCGCAACATCGATAATGCCCCTCAAATAACTCATACTTGCGTAACTTCGTGCGCCTCTGGATATCTGCAGAATAAGCGGAGATTTTTCTTCAGCTATAGCGCTTACAATACCCTGGGTTATTTCCATATTATTCACGTTGAATGCGCCAATGGCATAGCCGTTCTTATAAGCCATTTCGAACATTTTTTTACTATCAACCAATGCCATAATATTCTCCTTGTTTAATTTATGAATATCGTTTCTGAACGTTCAATAACTGCTCTGCCCCGTAAACCTCCTGCTTCCGATTCCAACCTCCGGGACGCCCTGCGGCCATATACTAAAAACTACTGCCTGTCGGTCCAGAGAACCATCCGTCATGAATGTAAAACTGCAATACATCCGGTGATATCGCCTTATCAGGGTTAATTCACTTCGTATACTTGCGCCGTAGTCAAAATCATACTGCTGTGATAAAACAATCGTATAACGGGGGTCAAGAATATAAGTGGCTGCCAATACAAAAACATTTGAGCCTTCCTCATCAAGAACATCAACACGCCGCAAATATCGGCTCCCTATATAATAGCTTAAATTCGGCCAGCGCATACGGGAAAAACCAACATTAAACTGCTCTACAACTCCGCCCTCATAATCATAATAAATGTCGGACAATACCGCCGTCGTATCGCTCATACGCCAAAGATAGTTTCCACCGATATAATTCCGCCTCGGACCCCACATCTCATATCTGCGAAGGCTGCTGTTGCTAAGGTCGCCGTTAAAAATATCTGGTGCTGAAAGAACACGCAGCGGAACCATCGTCCGGTTCCAGATAAATCTGTCAGGACTCGCCTCATCTGCCGAAACTGGGTCATCGACTACCGTAACATCCATATCCAACCGCATCCAATCAACTGTCCTTTGACCCTCACCAAAACCTCGTTTGGTTTCAAGACGCTGAGAAACACCAAAATTCAGCGTATCACGCTGCTTGACAACATCGTCGCTTTCGGCATAAAGTACACCTGTAAACTGCGGCTTTATGATATGCCGCAACTGATTCAAATCCCAAAGTTGAGATTTAATTTTAGGATAAACCTTGCTCAATTGCGTCCCCACCCGGATACCTGCCTCACCAATCCACACCTCCCTTTCACCGAAACTGCCCGTATTGCTGCTATTTACAAGCGTCGTTGTGAAACCGCTGCGGTCGTCAAGACCGAAAGTACCGGCCACAAACGGAACCACCTTAAAGGGGGCAGCCCAAATCGGAATATCAAGCTCACTCCTGTGGGACAAAAAGGTAAACTTCTCGTCGCTGATGTCTAATAGCGGCTCAGTATCACCTATCTTCTGTTGATACCGACTGGATATGGTATCACTGTACAAAGTAAGATTGTCCTCAAAAAGAGACTCGCCCGTCAGGTGAAACTCCACTGTTGGCAATTCTTCCAGCTCATCGGCAAAATCGTTTATACGAACTTTGCCAAGCAAAGAAAGGGCCCAGTTCTCTTCAAGCCGTTTGAGATGAGCGATTGTTTCCTGTTCTTTACCCACGTTGAATTCACCCCGGTAATAGCTCTCCAGAAAATTCTCGTCGGATAAGTAACTCGCCTCGGCGGTAAACTGCCAGTTATAAGGAAGAAACTGCCTGTGTCGCCAGCGCAATAACCCGCGAATTTCTTCAGCCGGCTCCAGGTCCTTGCGGCTGCTATAACGACCAAGTCGGTCTTCACCATTGTCGTTAATCACAAAACCCAGAAGACTTCCGAAATAATTCTCTCTTTCATAATCTATTTCTACTTCACTGGCTAAACCACGCTCCCCATAATAATGCAATCCCAAAGTGCTCTCAGTACCTTCCGGCTCCTGCAGCCCTAAAAGACGGGATAGGTACCAATCGGTCTCCAATATTGCCCCAAAATCGCTGTCATAACCGGCACGCACACTTTTCAGGGGTACGTCGGGCCGTTCAAGATTGCTCCGAAGATAAGGCCAGTAGAATATCGTCTGCTCACCAACCTTCAAACGAACGTCCTCCATCTCGGCGTCATAGCTGCTGTCCCTCACTTCTCCTTGTTCCGAATCGATAGTCGTCGTATCGGTAAGAATCATCCTCGATGCCGTACTCGAAACCTGAGGTGCATAAAACTCACTGCTGGTCAGCGTAACGTCTTCTGCCGAGAATATATTTTCAGAAACACGACGAAGTTTCGACGCTCGAACATAAATCGGTATACCGCGGGAAACATCAAAACTCCTCATTACTGCATTTACCACAAGTCCCCTTTGACCTTCGAAGTCATAATATATCTCGTCCGCACGGATTGTTCGTTGCCCTTCGGCCATCACTACGTCGCCCGCCAAGTAAATCGCCCTCACATCTCCGTCCTGACCGGGAATATCTTTTCTCGACTCGCCCTGCTCAAGCCTGGACTTCAATTTCTCACCCCTGTAGTAAACTACCGCATTATCCGCCTGCAGCTCAAGCAAACCGCCGCGCTCGTCACGTTTTTGCCATACATACAATCTGCCGGTAATCGTCGCTATATCACCGTCCTTTGAAGGAGCCGACTCTAACTTCAATGGCTCCGCCCCCGCCGGGGCAAAATTAACCGGATACTGGAATTCTATCTCGGCTCTCTTCGACTTCACTCCAAGCCCCATTTTCAAAGGCTCTTTAGCCTCCTCCTCCTCGGACTTCAATTCAGGCTTCTTTTCGACTTCTGCTTCTTTTTCCTTCTCAATGATTTCCGCTGCTTTTGCCTCTGGCTTCGTAGCCGCCTCAGCTCTAAACTTGATTGGCTCAAGTGCAGCAACCGCTCTTTTATACAAATCAAGCTCTCGCGGGTCACGAACCTCTCGTTTCTCCGCCGTAACAAAAATCTCACCGGTTACATCGAACTCTACTGCAATCGACTTGCCATCCTCAAAAATCGTCTGCCGCAAATCGACTGTCAATGTCTTTTTGCCTTTTTCAAAAGACTTGCTGCTTACCAGATAAACCTTAGCCTTATAATCAACACTTACACTCCCGCGAAATTTCGTCGTCTCGCTCTCCAGCCATACCACCGCTTCGTCGCTGAAAAATTCATCTCCGCCTATCGACATCGAAATCCCACCGTTCAATACAAGGATATGCTCTCCGCTGCCAGGCTGATAGCTGATTAGCTCTACCCCCCTCAGGTGCAAATCATGACCGGCGAAAACCTCGGCCTTCTTGTCCTCGATACCGGAAAACACTGCGCCCGCACAAAAAATCAAAAATACAAAGGCAAATAGCTGTCTTTTTACCATAGTAACATTCCGTTTTGGTACTAATATCAGCCGTCCATAGGCTGTTCTCGAAGATTATAGCCGATTAATTCTGTAAAGCCAGCAAAAATCATAATTACTTGCACCTATTTAAAATCTCCCCTTCCCATCGAATTGAACCATTATACAGCCCACTTTACCCCTTGACTTATTTAACGATTTTCTGTAAAAACAACTGTGACGTCAGGAGAATTATTTTATGGCTAAATCTGAGCGTTCGGAACATCAAAAGAAGCTAATTTCGAATTATTACAAAAATCTTGATACGATAATGCTCCAGCGCCTCGGTGAACTCGTTACAGAATTATACCTCGCAAAAACAAACGGCCAAAAAAAAATCCTCTGGCAGAGAGTTCAAAAGGCTATGGTGAATCTTAAGATAGCTCCACCTACAATAAAACACATTATGGAAAAAAAAGACGTCGAAATCCTCGCTAAAAACCTCAACGACTGGCTCAGAAAATAAACTTAATATTATCAGCCTAAAAAAGCTGCGCACCGCCCGGGCATGTGTGTGCCTGAGGTCGGGCGGTGCGCTATGCGGAGGACTCATTGTGATTAGTGCCGCCTCAATCCGGAATTCATTGCCTTCAACCCACATCCTCTCTCGTTCTCCCAGAAACGAACTTTCGGTTCTTATCCGCTGTTTTTGGGTAAAAAGCCAATTCCAATACGTCATTTAAGAACTAACCAGCAGTCCTTGTAGACATATTTTATTCCATCTCTAACGTGCAAACTTAACAATTAAAGCGGAAGAATACAACTCGTAATTTTACGGGTTTTTGCCGGAAAATTTACCAGCTTTTGGTGCCGGACAAAGCCAAATAATACCCTCTTTTTGCAGACTTTCCGCTCAACTTACCGGTTTTATGCTAAATATTTGACGAAAGATATTACCAAAAAGCTGGTCTCACCAACATAAAGATGCAAAACCACCAGTCCTATAAAAATAAAGTTTTTCATCTCTTCAGGCCGAAATAAAAACTATAGCTCCACGCTGTAAAAAAAAATTATCCGCTTTCTTTATTGACGAAGGACAGAGGGTTTTATAATATCGAAGCCAAATCATAAACACTCTATCAGAAAGGAGCTTCTAAAATGAAAAATGTAAGGAAACAGCAGAGGAGGCGTCGTATCGTAAGAAATTTTTCAACTGTAATCATATTAGTAGCCATCATCATATCGAGTAGCGGCTGCACCAGGCGACTGGCCAGGCTTGAGAGAAGGCAGCTAAAGCTTCACCGGCAGTTGGGGTATAATCTTCAAAAAATCGCTGATAACAAATCCTCAATTCAAAATAATGAACAGAATCTAAAAGATACCGTTGAAAATAATACCAGTCTTATTGCCCAGTATAGGGCATTGGCTAAGCAGAACATCCAAACATTGGAGCAACAGCTTAAAACAAAGGATCAGGAAATTGCCCGAGATTTGGATGAGCTTAAAAACAGTCGCAACCAACTGCAGCAACAGACCGCCGCTCTTGACCGGCAATTAGGAACTAATGCCGAAGCTATCGAAAATAATCAGCTTCTGTTACAGCAAAAGCTCCGGAAGGATTCCCAACAACTCTCGGAAAACATTCTTGCTGTTGAGAATAATTTACTCGCTATCCAAAAGATGATTAAAACCAATCAATATGAAAATCAAAAAACCGCTGCAAAACTTACCCAACTCGAACAAAATCAAAACCAACTGTTCGAAAAGGCAATAGAAAGAACTGACCTGTATCAGAACCAAATGCTTGAAAAAATAGAAAACACCGAACAGGCCCTCACCGAAAAAATTAACGGCCTCGACAATAATATCCTCGAAGTCCGCAAAATCGCCGAAAATAACCAAAAAACCAATCAGCAGGTCACTGCCAAAATAAATGCTGTCGAGAAAAATCAACTAAAATTCCGGGATAAAATCGAAAGCGACCTGCGTAACCTCGTAAAAAAAATTGCAGAAAACACCAAACGCCAAAAAACCGGAATAATTCCACAGGATGAAACAAAAGCAAAATCGCCACCAGTTCAATATGAGCAGGCGGAAGTAACGAAAAAATAATTACTATGCTCTAAAGGGACGGGCAATTTCTCAGCCGGACGGCTTAAAAGCGCCGTCTGGCCGTTGCAGAATTACTCCGTTCTAAAAATTGCCCCGATTTATTTCCCCATTTTCCCTTCAAATCTGGTATAATGGTTTCATTATAACCAACAGGAGGAATATGGTGTTAAAAACGTCATGTTTGGGTGTTTAAGCAGGAACTATTTGTTACAACCGTACCTCTTCACAAAACTTGCAAGTAAAAACAGCAAAGGACTAATTTATGCTGAACAAAAAGTTTCCACTCTTATTTTTGGCAATGTTCTTGCAGATGTTACTATCTACCAGCGTCGATGCCGTCGAATGTATAGACTCGCTCACAATTCTCGCCGATGATTGGCTCTTGGGCGGCGACTATTCCCAGGCCGATATGTACGATGACGAAATTATCGACTTTAAGGATTTTTCCATAATTGCATCCCAATGGCCTGATGGTTGCTGGCTCACAACCCCCCTTGAATTTAAACCGATGGAAAGAAACTCCGACAACATGGAAACCCATACCGGCCTGTGGTGCTGCCCCCTCTTCACCACCACCGCTGACCTCTATCCTATAAATACACGCCTGTATGCAACTAAAGATTCCGTTACAGACCAGGTCGCAATGAGGGTTGATTTCCTCGCCGGAGCAAAGGGCGGCTTCTCCATGGAAGTTTGGGACGATGAATCCTCGGACGTCTTCCCAATCGGCTCAGCCGGCCTCACTATGTACGCCAAGGCCTCGACCAATCTAACATTGAACATAAACAACGCACACCACTTCGCAATCTCTACCGACTGGCAGAAAATTGACATCCCCTGGTCAACCTTTGGCGGCAGTCCGGAAAACCCAAATATTGGCGGTTGGCAGTTCGAAATGTGGATAAACTCCCCGCCCGCACAGGATGGCTGGTACATCATTGACCGAATCGGCTCAGAAACACCGGACTTCGGCACAAATCCTCACAACACACCGACCACCGACGAGGACCAGGTTATAAACACCTCCTATCTTGCCGGTGGTGCAGACACTCTGACCCCCACGCGCCAGCGACTCAACCTCCAGCAGCACTTCACCATTTACGCCTTCGGTGACTCCGTAACCGCCGGAGCACAAGCCGACCGAGGAAACTGGTGGATAGGCTCTTCCACCGCCGCTCAATACCTCTATTTCAGCCACCTCGCACGCCTGCTAAAGGACCGTTACGGCTACACTGACATCGACTATGTCCAGTTGGGTTACGGCGGATGGACAAGTAGCATGGCAAAAACTGTCGTCGCCGCTGACCTCGCTCCTGCCCAGACCGAAGACCTCGTCATCATACAATTCGGCGGAAATGACCTCGCCTGGATGACCTCCCCATCCCAGATTGACACTTGGCTCAGCAATACCGCCGACCTCATCGCAGAGGCAAAGACACACACAAACCAGATTATCATAATGTCACCCACACTTGGCGAGACAAATTTGTTCGACTACACCGAACAGATTTCCGTCAAAATGCAGACATTCGCCGCCACCCACCAGGTCGCTTATCTCGATATCACAAAGTGGATGACATACCGCGGCCAACCTTACACTTGGACCACGCTGGCAAATCATTTCCATCCCGATATGATGGGACACATTATGATGGCAGAAATAATGGAGACACTCTTTGGTGCCCCTCACTTCAACTGGCCCGAATATAGCCACGCACCCGGCTCTTTTCTATGGGAGGCTTTCGAATTCTATACTGGTAAAGATACTGGTGATAACCCCCTCTGGGACACATGGGACACCGCCGGTGCTACAGACACATATTATGGTCTTTCAATCAATTACATGCACTCAGGTGCAAAATCGCTGTATATCAACTATTTAAACACCATCCCCCCGTATTATTGCGGCGTCAGCCGAACCTCTACACCCAAAGACTTCACCCTCGCCGGCGCCGCCGAAAGTTTGTCCCTTTGCAGGATTTCGCATGAAGTCGTCTTCATGCCACCTTCCTAAGGAATAATCTTGC
>CAZIKS010000121.1:0-11465 GCA_964539795.1 uncultured Pirellulales bacterium | reverse complement strand
AATTATATGCTTAACTGAAACTCTTTTGGCCTGTGTACGTTCTGCAATTCGGTCGATAAGTTCTTTCTTTGTGACTGTTGCCATAAGCTACCTCATTTCAAGAAAGAGCGTTTGGAAAACTGGGTTCTGATTACCTCTAATTTTGCTGCTGTCTAACGGCCTAAACTTCCTGGTCATACAACAGTTCATTCTGTGTACCTCTCCAAAGTAACACCTTTAAAAAACTACCGGCTCGGACTTCGGCTTCGTGATACCGCAAGTTACTATATAACAAAGACTTCTATACAGCAAGCAATTTTTTAATAAAATTTTTTTACTTTTCAAAAAAAAACTCCTTGCCCCAAAAAGAACCTGAAACAAAGGCTCACAACACTATTTTGCCGCCATATAAATTCCGCTAAACGCACAAACTCAGCAGCAAATATGCAAAATAAAAGAAGCTTATAAACGATTTCTTCAAAACACAAGAAACGTTCTTAAATCCCTTTTATACAAGAGGTTACGTAAAAATATCCCGGCACGCATCGTCACCTGAGGGAAAAAAACATGCTTATACACTGTGTCAAGAGTTTAAACATAGAGCAGAATATAAAGAACACATTTTTGTACTTTTAACGGGCATCTGACGCCATAGAGCGTGATTTTTCTCAAACACCCAAAACTAAAATTATGTACAAAATTACATCAAAAACAAATACTCTATTGACCGACTAAGGACTTATCGAGATAATTAGTGTTTCGATATTCACGTTGCCGATTTAAAAATTGGCTTCGACAGGTGCACCGACACCATTCTTTGTGGTTCTGTCTGTGAATAAAACCGAAAAAGACTATCCGAAAGGGTTTATGACTGTAGCTAAAAATAAAAAAAATATGAGTAAAAAATCACCTCGAAGAGATAGGGCCGCTGAAATCGCCAACACCTTTGAATGGTTGATAACTGCTTTCATCTTGGCTTTTTTATTCCGGGCCTTTATTATGGAAGCGTTTAGAATTCCAACTGGCAGCATGGCCGACACTCTTATGGGCGCGCATTTTCGAATGCGATGTAACCAGTGTGGATATAGCTATGAACACGGTTTTATACCAAGATATTATGGACTGCCGGAGGATACCGTGCCATTCGACAATAAACAACCGCCTCAAACCCGCTGCCCGAATTGCGGCCATTATCCGCCAAACGACAAACCCATACCCGTTTCAAACGGAGACAGGATACTCGTACTAAAGTGTATCTATCAGTTCTTCGAACCAAAGCAATGGGATGTAATTGTATTCAAAAATCCCCTCGACCCTCCAATAAATTACATCAAAAGACTAATAGGCCGACCGGGGGAAACTGTCGAAATAATCGACGGTGATATTTACATCAATGGAAAAATCTGTCGAAAACCTCCAAAGGTTCAAAACGAACTATGGATGCCGGTTTACGATAATAACTTTCAGCCGGTCAAACCGCTACAGCCTTCGTTTAATTACCACGTA
The DNA here is from genome assembly GCA_964539795.1 of uncultured Pirellulales bacterium. Lineage (GTDB taxonomy): Bacteria > Planctomycetota > Phycisphaerae > Sedimentisphaerales > Anaerobacaceae > CAZTKW01. Next base: position 9,980 of record CAZIKS010000121.1, on the reverse strand, counting down.
TGGAAACAGCCGTTTGCCAATATCGGAAATTCTCAATGGACCATTCCTGAAGATAATCCCACTACCTTCAGTTTGAACAGTTCCGACGACCGGGAAAATACTATGGAGTACAACTCCTCATTCGGCAACCATCTTAAAGTTACATATGCTTATAATGACGTTAGGGAATACAAAAACAGACCGTATTGCAGTGACCTTATGGTTCGTTTCCACGCCGACTTAAACAGCCCTAACAGCCGTGTCGGCATAACCTTAAGCAAGTATCAAAATCATTACCGCGCAAGCGTCAATTCCCACGGTCAAATGGTCATCGAAAAAACTTCCGAAGCCAAAGAAATCGTCGAACTGGCTCGCAGGTCCGTCGAGTCACCGGTACCGGGAAAACCCTCTTTCATCAAATTTACTAACGTTGACCATCTATTGATTTTTAAATTCGGCGACGAAAAATTAACTCACGATTTGGGACAGGCCCCGGACGACGCCGGAAGAAGATTGACGAACATCGAGCCGCAGGTCAAAATATTCGGAGCCGGCAGAGTAAACCTCTCAAATGTTGCGCTTTTTAGAGATATTTACTATACCGCTTCTAACGGGCCGGGCATGGGCTGGGCAATAGAAGGAAATCCCAAAACGCTTGCAAAAAACGAGTTCTTTGTACTTGGTGACAATAGTCCTAATAGTGCCGACTGCAGGTGGTGGAGCAAGAAAGGCATCGGAAATAACGGACTCCAATACCCTGAAGGAATCGTACCAAGGGAATACCTCGTAGGAAAAGCCTTGTATGTATATTGGCCGGGAGGATTTAAATTCCCATGGCCACAAAGTCTAAGAAACTTTCTGCTTAAAAACAGTCAAAAAAGCCCTCTCTTCAGATTAATCTATGCGGTTACTTCACTAAATTGGATACCGGATATTGGTCACCAAAGATTAATTTACGGCGGCTCTGACAAAATTCAGGAATAAAGGATGTTATAGATAGGAGGAAAAAATGCCATTTGATTATACACGTCGTGATTTTATAAAAAACTTCGGATTTGCAGTTGCCTCGCTCACACTCTCACCAGGTCTAAAAAATATTAGCAGAGCGGCAACCACTAATACGCTCGGGAACATGCTCCATAATATGATATTTGAAACACCACAGGCAGGCTGGGATTGGCCGAAACAATTGGAGCCTGATTTTGAAATAGTCGTTGGGGGACTCTTGTTCCGGGCACATGGAAGAAAACACCTTTCTATCCTCGGGCCGGGTGTTCATACTAAAAATGGCCAGAGCATAGAACTGTTTTTCAGCCTGCACAATACTTTGATTAGAAAACCCGCTGGCTACTTTGAATTGAGTTTTGCAGGTGGTTTTGAGCACGCAACTGCAAAACTCGATTTTGTAAAAAACGAAATCTCTTTCTCCACAAGCGACTGGACACAGCCTCAGCCTGTCGCCGCAACAACCTTTAAAATGTCAGAGCATGAACTACACGTCTTGATGATTGAAAAGAAACAGGGCTCGGGAAAGCTTGTTAAAAACGCAGACATTAATGTGTTTCTCGACGGGAAAAAACTCCTCTCCTTGAAAAACCAAAATGTCCCGCCGGAAATGGGCGTTAAAATAGCCGCTTACAACCTTGATTTAGTTGCAAGGCGATTTGTTAACAGAGGCGACCTTTTACCAATCCCCGAATATCTAAATCTGGGTGGATGGCAAATGCTGAATAAGGACAATATCGAGGAAAATCTAAACTCCATTTGTCGCGGTCTCCGAGAAGCAACTGAGAAAAAAATACAACTGCTTGTAACACCGGAAACTTCTCTGACAGGATTGTTTCCAAAAAAACCTGTTACTCAGAATCCCGAACCTGTCGAAGAAGCCGAAAAAAAGTTGAAAGATTTCATTCGAAATTTAAAAGACGCCCCATATCTTGTCGCTGGCCTGCCCGTCTGGGAAAAATCCAAAGCTGGAAATACAGTCAGGTATAATGCTTCAAGGCTTTACGACCCTGATGGTAATATAGTGGCCACTTGCCCGAAAATACATTCCTGCGAACCCGATTTCTGGCACGGCTACCGCCTCCACGAATTTGATATCCATGGAGTCCCGACTACAATGCACATTTGTCATGACGGCCGATACCCGGACCTTTGGACACTACCGGTAATGTTCGGTGCAAGACTCATTCTGCATCCGGCAAATGGCGGAAATGTCTCCGGAACCGTAGATGCCTTTGAAGCAAAGGCAAAAAGGTCCACAACAACATCCCATGCCTTCTATATAAATGTAAACGGAGGCGGGGGTAGCTATATCGCCGGACCGCAAAAATATGATAATCTCCTTGCCGCCAGTCCCGAATGCACTAAAGAAGTCAGCACCTACCCAAATATCGGCCCGCCCGTAGAAGCTTTAATACACGCAAATATTCGTGTACATGACGCCTTTGGATACTGGCCCGTCCGCTCGTTCAGGAGTTCAGAAGAGGTTGCTAAAGCATATCTGGAACTTTATAGGGCGATGGGAGGAAAACGCTACCCGGAAACTTAGCACAGGATTCTTGTTTTTGACCAACTTTTTTGATTTACACGGGACAAAAATCATCCCTAATTCTTGACTTTCTGTTCCACAGAAGGTATCATTTGCCTTTGGAATTTCAATCTCAAAGATAGCAGGAAGTTTATGGAAAAACTCGAAAAGTCTCAGGAACAATTTGAGGACATGAAAATCCTCGACGAACTCAAGAATTCATACCTTAACTATGCAATGAGTGTCATTGTCTCTCGCGCTCTGCCCGACGTTCGTGACGGCTTAAAACCATCACAAAGACGAATACTCGTTGCTATGAACGATTTGAATCTTGGACCGAGAAGCAAGCACCGAAAGTGCGCAAAAATCGTCGGCGATACCGGCGGAAATTATCATCCACACGGCGACCAGGCCACCTATGGAACCCTCGTCAGAATGGGCCAGGAATGGAACATGCGATATACACTTGTCGACCCACAGGGTAATTTCGGCAGCATAGATTCAGACCCGCCCGCCGCTATGAGATATACCGAAGCCAGAATGGCAGCGCCGGCTACCAATATGCTCGAAGATATCACCTACGACACCGTCGATTTTGTACCAAACTATGATGAAACCCGCTTCGAACCTACCGTCTTACCTGCAAAATTCCCCAACCTGCTCGTCAATGGCTCTACCGGCATTGCTGTCGGAATGGCAACAAACATACCCCCACACAATCTTGCCGAGGTCTGTGACGCATTACTCCTGCTGATTAAGGACCCTGACTGTGGTTTCAAGGATATCATAAAGTGTATACCGGGCCCCGATTTCCCCACAGGTGGTATCATTTGTGGCAAAAAAGGTATTCTGAACGCTTACACTACCGGCAGGGGACACTTGACAGTCAGGGCAAAAACAGAAATAGAAACTGCCAAAAACGGCAGGCTAAAAATTATAGTAACCGAAATACCATATATGGTCGTAAAGACCACCATCGTCTCCAAAATCGCTGATTGTGTTCAAAGCGGCCAGATTCCGGAAATCTCAGATATTAGAGATGAATCCGACCGTCACGGCCTGAGAATTGTCGTCGACCTAAAAAAAGATGCCGACGAACAAGTCGTACTAAATAAGCTCTTCCGCTACACTGCACTCCAGACAACCTTCGCAATCGCCAACATTGCCCTAGTAAATAACAGGCCTGAAACACTAAACATCAGGCAGATGCTAAACTGCTTTCTCGAACATCGTAAGACCGTCATTCGTCGAAGAAGCAGGTTCCTCTTAAAAAGGTGCAGAAACCGAGCACACATTCTCGAAGGTCTCATCCTCGCTGTAAGTGACATCGATGAAATCATCGAAATCATCAAAAAATCTCCGGATGCACCCACGGCAAAGTTAAACTTAATGAAAAAACCACTCCGATTGACCCTCTCAGCTACCTTAAAGAAAATCCTCCCTAAAGAATTCGTTAGTCAAAAAAGCAAGGCCAAACAATACCTTACTGGCCCCCAGGCCGACGCCATCCTCACTATGCAGTTGCAGAGACTTACAGGTCTTGAAGTCGAAAAGCTTGCCAGAGAATACGCCGAACTCACCGAGAGGATTGAAGGCTACGAGGCAATACTGGCCAAAGAGCGAATCTTACTCGACAATATTATCGAAGACATACACGAAATTAAGGAAAAGTACGGTGATAAAAGAAAAACAAAAATTACTGCACAGATTGAACAACTCGAAATTGAAGACCTCATAGCGGAAGAAAACGTCATCGTTACCGTAAGCCACGCCGGTTATATCAAGCGAATGCCCGTTGATACGTATCGAAAACAGGCCAGAGGAGGCAAAGGTATCATCGGCTCCGACACAAAAGAAGGTGACTTTATCGAACACCTCTTCACCGCTTCAACACTCGATTATCTGCTTGTCTTTACAAACCGGGGCAAATGTTACTGGCTTAAAGTCTATAATGTCCCCAGTATGTCAAGACAAAGCCGCGGAAGAAATATCGTCAATCTCTTGAATCTTGGAGACCAGCAGGTTGCTTCTATCATAAACGTCAGCAATTTCGACACCGAAGAACAGCAACTCGTGATGGCAACCGAAAACGGCCTTGTAAAAAAGACCAAACTCTCCGCCTACAGCAATCCAAGAACAACAGGTGTCATTGCAATTAACCTCGACGCTGAGGACTACTTGATTGGCGTTGTCCTGACAACCGGTAGCGACTACATTATTCTCGGAACAAGGAACGGTATGACCATAAAATTCGATGAAAAGCAGGTCCGTTCAATGGGAAGGGTCTCAAGAGGCGTCATCGGTATAAGACTACGCGAAAGCGACGCTGTAGTCGATATGGTTATCGCAGAGGAAAAAGCCGCACTGCTGACTGTTTGTCAAAAAGGCTATGGAAAGCGAACAGGCCTGGAAAATTACAGAGTGCAGAACCGAGGCGGCGTAGGTCTGATAAATATAAAAACAACCGCCAGGAACGGCAAAGTAGTTGCCCTCAAAACCGTTCAATACGCCGACGAACTGATGATGATAACCGCAAAGGGAATAATTATTCGTACCGGCCTTGACCAGATTCGCTCAATCGGAAGAAATACTCAGGGCGTCAGGTTAATAAAAATGAAGCCAGGCGATGAACTTGTTGCAGCAGCCAAGATAATCTCTGAAGAAATAAATAATTCAAAACAAAATGCAAATAACAAAAAGCCAGACACTGAACCAAAGCCAAGGCCTGAGCTAAAGGCAAAACCTAAACCAAAACTGAAGCCTAAACCAAAATCCAAAACTAAGGCTAAACCTAAACCTAATAAAAAGAAGAAAAAGAAAAAATCCGGCAGATAGAAACTGTGGCTCGCCATAATATCCCCGAGAGCAAAGATGGCCAAAACTAACTCTAAAACCCGTAAAACAGCCGCCTTGATTTATGTAATCGCCGGCAAGGAACCCTCTTTAATCTCCGCCGAAGCCGAAAAACTCATTGACGAACTCTTACCGCCTCAACAGAAAACTACCGGCCTTCTAAACGCCGAACCCGACAAAGTCCTCATCACCGAAATCCTCGACGAACTCCGAACCATCCCATTTTTGACCGATAAAAGAGTCGTTCTCGTCAAAGATGCTGACAAATTCATCTCCGAAAATCGGGAGTTGCTCGAAAAATATTTCGACGCCCCTTCTCCTACCGGAATTCTTGTCCTGACAGTAAACACATGGCAAAGCAATACTAAGCTGGCTAAAAAACTGCCCAAAGTCGGAAAACTAATCAGCATAATCCAGCCAAAACCCTGGCAGCTCCCCGGCCGCCTCGCACAATACGCCGCCGACGCACACGACAAAAAACTAAATAAGCAGGCTGCTGAACTTCTAATTGAACTAACAGCCGACAACCTCCCCCGGCTGTACGGAGAAATAGACAAGTTGGCGCTCTTTGCTGACAAAGAAAAATCCATAACAACCGCCCATATCGAAGCGCTCATAGGTCACAATCGTCTCTTTAATGCCTTCGCTGTAATTGATGCCATCATTGCCCGCAACGCTGCCCAGGCGACAAACCGACTAAGGAATATGTTCGCAGAGGACAAATCGACCGGCTTCACCATCGTCGGCGCTTTCGCCTTTCATTTTCGCAAACTCTTCAACGCCAAAGTCCTCCTTGAAAAAGGCCTCCGACCCGACGAGATTGCAAAAAAGCTGAGAATATGGAGCAACAGGGACGCTCTTTTCGCCCAGCTTAAAAAAACCTCTTTGAAGCAGATTGGCGATAACCTTCAGCAATTGGCCGCCACCGATTACGCAATAAAGACCGGCCGAACAAAACCTCACGTCGCAATAGAGCAGTTGGTCCTTGAATTAGTCGCCGCTAAAAAAAGTAAAAACCCTGTGTAGAACGGCTCTCACAACCAACAGTAACCGCTATCTGCTTTACTGTTTTGGCAAAAAGAAACGGCTTCTTTTGGCTCAGCTGCTTACAATCGCAGCTTTTGAAATGGGGGCAGATTTAGGCTTGAACCAAATAGGAAGAAATATCGTGAATGTTGTACCTTTATTCACTTCGCTTTCGACCTCAATTCGACCGCCATGCATTATCACAATTTCTTTGGCGATCGCAAGTCCAAGGCCCGTCCCCTCTATCTGCTTGCTGGCGCGGTACACGCGGTAAAATCTATCAAATATCTTCGGCAGTGATTCTTTCGGGATTCCCATACCGGTGTCGCTAACCCTTATGGCAACCTTTTCATCTTCACGCTCGACCGAAATGTTAATCCGGCCTTCTTCACGTGTGAATTTAATTGCATTATTAACTATATTCATAACTACGGACTGAATCTTCGTTTCATCTCCATAAAGAACGCCGATTCCTTCTGCAATATGTTTTCCCAGCTGTATATTTTTCTTTTCAGCCAATATTTTCAAAGTTAACAGAACTCTTTCAACAATAGCACCAATATCTATTTCTTGATGCGCCATTTGGATAGTTCGCGACTCAATGCGCGAAACCTCAAGCAAATCTTCGATCAGCTTTGAAAGACGGGTTGATTCCTCGTCAATCACAGTTAGAAATTGGCGTTTTTTTCCCTCCGGCATATCATGATCACGCAGAATTGTAGCTGTGTATGCCTTGATCGACGTAAGTGGAGAACGCAGTTCATGTGATACTGATGAAACGAAGTCGGTCTTCATCTGATGGATTTCACGTCCTTGTGAGACGTCGCGGAATACCATCACAACACCTATTATAGCGCCATCTCTTTTGCGAATAGGCGCCGCTGTAATCGAAATTGGACATTCACTTCCGTCTTTTGCGACCAGGATGTCGTGCTCGGTTCCTACCTCTATTTGTTCTGAGTTAAGCACTTTATCTATAGGCGTTGTAGCCGACTCGTCGGTTTTCTCGTCGATTATTCGAAAGACCTCGTCAACCGCCTTGTTTTCAGCTTCTTGGCGCTCCCACTGCGTCAGCTTCTCGGCTACTTCATTAAACAGGAAGATTCGTTTGCTGGCGTCAACCGCAATGAGCCCATCTCCCATACTGGAAAGCGTTACCGACAGTAATTCTTTTTCTTTAGCTAACTGTTCGGTTCGCTCTTCAAGGCTGTCGTGATATTTCTTCAGTTCATCCTGGTTTTTTTTGTGCTTGATTGCATTTTCTATAACATGCGGAAGAACTTTCAGGTAGTGCCTGTCTATATCCTTTACCAGATAGTCAAAAGCACCTTTCTTCATTGCTTTGACTGCTAACTCTTCGTTGCCTGCGCCGGTAACAAAAATAACGGCTGTGTCCTTTATACAGCCCAAAACGTCAAACGCAGTGCCGTCACCAAGTGAGTGGTCAAGGATAACTATGTCGAACCGCTCGGAACTTAATATGCTATAGGCTTTTGAAACAGAACCGGCTACGGTATAGTCGTACGGCAGATTGCCCTTCTCGACCATGCGAAAAAATGCCATCTGGTGGAGTTTGTTGTCTTCTATCAGCAAAACTTTGTATCGCTTGTTATCCATCTTCTACGTTTATCCTAACCAGACCCGAACAAGGGCTTCCTCAAGACATTATCACTGCTGAAGATTCTCAATACCGCTTCCGATTGACATGTATATATCTGAAAGGTGGCAGATGACTTTTTATTTGTACTTTATCTTTGTGTGTTCCTCTAATTTCTTCTTTATCGTTTGTCCTAGCTTTTCCGGCTCGAAAGGTTTCGTAATATAGTCGTCAGCACCTAACTCAAATGCTCTTTCTATGTCACCAATCATTCCCTTCGCTGTCAACATAAACACAGGTATACCTTCTGTACGACAGTCGTACTTCAACTCAGACAAAACTTCCAAGCCATCCATTTCAGGCATCATCCAGTCTAACAGGACCAGTGCCGGTTTCTTCTTGTGCGCAAGTTCCAATCCCCTGCGTCCGTTGTCAGCTAAGTATACTTTGAAACCATCCAATCTCAGATTATATTCTAAGATGGTCCGAATATGCTCTTCGTCGTCGATTACCAAAACAGGAATTTGCTCACTCATCAATCAAACTTCCTTTCGAGAACTTACTGAGCACCTTTCATCTTACCGATAAAATATTCAATCGGCCACACCGGTTAGATATAAACCCGACACCTAACGGAACCAAAATCCAGCACATTAAATGACCCACAAGTCTCTTCTTACAATAACTTTATCGTCATATCGCAAGGCCGATTTCATAAAAACATAACAAAAAATTTATCTAACAGTGGTAGCCGATGTTCGGTGAGTAAGAAGCTTATTTGTGGCTCTTTAATAGGATTGATTCTAAGTAAAAGGCAGCAACAACACATCAATGTACAACTGACACCATTGGATGTGGAACCAAACATCGTCCTATAAACCAGGCGCTTTTCTCGCAGCCTGGCCATTGCCCCACCATTGTGTTCTGTTCTTAATTTCCGTAAGCCATCTGTCCGACTCGGCTTTGCTGTAGCCCAAAAAAGCTGAATCCGGTTCATGCCGTCCGGCTGCTTCATTTCCTTGCGCTTTGTTCGCATTTGCATAACAGTAAACGCAGCCGTGTGGACATGTATCATACGTACCGATGTCCGTGCTCTCCGTACAGCCGCACTCTTTCCTTGTCGGCTTGGCCTTATAGCTAAGCCCCTCCGGGTAAAATAGCCTCTCAATAATCCTGCCGTCAACACAATGAGCTTTTTTAATCTTATCACCAGCTAAATAATCGCCGCAGCACGAATACATCTCAATCCCGTAGCTCGCCGCAATCTCCGCCAGCTCATCTGCCAGTTCAATATTGAAATCATCGCTGCAATCGAAAATCTTTATTCCCTCTGATTTTTCAAATTCGGCAAAATTGCGAATGACCTTGCCGTAATTCACCACAAAGCTGAAATAACACCGCTCCACCACTCCCTCGAAACACCCGGCAAGTTCTTCAAAAGCCCGAAGATAGTAATCCCTCCCACTGACACTTGAAATAATAATCGGGTCAAACCGCCAGTTTATATGCCCCGGCGAATAAATCTGGCTCAACCGCTTCAACGCTTCAATCGCCGCCTGCTTTTCCAGGTTACTTTCAAAGACTCCCGGCAGCCCCGTAACAGTATAGTTGAAATAGAATTTATACCCCAGACCATCGATGATTTTCAGGTTCTCAAGAAATGGACCAAAGTCTTTCGACCAGAACACAAAGCACACAACATCTTCCGGCCTAAGAGGCACGATATATCTTCCCCCGCCGAACGGATTCACTACCCCTGCAAACCCCTCTTTCACGCGCTCCATAAACCAGTCGCCGTAAAACGCCGGAACATCTGTCCTGCGGGATACAGAAATTATCCTCTTCATTTTTCACTGTTCCCAACACCCTCATAGTTTAATTCTTCATCACTGTGCCATAAGCCCGCCACAATACAAAAAACGGAGAGGAAGGGATTCGAACCCTTGGTACAGACAAGCCGTACACAGCCTTTCCAAGGCTGCTCCTTAAGCC
>CAZIKS010000120.1:0-11520 GCA_964539795.1 uncultured Pirellulales bacterium | reverse complement strand
TTAAAAACGGCGATTCTGATCTGGCACAAAACCGCCGTCTCTCCCAACATTCACCGAGCCACGAGTTTGTTGTTTTGATTAACCGGCAACTGCAACTTCTGGTGGCCGGATCAATTCGCAGGGGAATACATCGATAAAATCGGCGGTTGTACCGACCAGGGCAACATCGAGAACAAGTTCAAGCTGTGACAGCCTGGCTGTGTCAAGGCACTCCGTCAGACGGCCATCCTTGACAAATTCGAGGACATAGTATCCCTCGAGCGCGTATTCGGTCAGCCGATGATCGATAGCCGCCGCCGCACCCTGCGTCAAAAGTTCCGGGACCTCCATCCCATAATCGAGTCGATTATCGTTGCCCAGGCAACCGGCGATCCTGTATTTGAACACTTCGGTCCCCGCCTGCAACGTGACGGTGTTCTGAGCCGTAAGACTGAACGGCAATATCAGACAGGTATTAACACCGTCGCTGTGCGCTTTGAGTACGAGCCATCGATACAGGTTCGAGACCGGCAGTTGTATCTGGTGACGTGTGCTTGTGGCCGTAACCTGGCTTCGGATCATGTACTCCTTGTTCGTCATAAATGGCGTGCCCGCAGGAACGCCGACCGATTCGACCGATGAGATAAACAGCTTCGCATCGGCAACCGTCACACCATCGCCTGCAGGATCGTAGGCCGGTGTCATAATATCGTTTGGAGCGCCGAATGTGATGATCATTTCAAGCGTAGCCAATGACGCCGAGTCCAGGAGCGTATCGATCGGACGGATCGCCCGCCACATTTCGAAGTCGATACAGGCCGAAACGCTTATAACGATCTTGTTGCCGACTGTTATCGCCGCGTATCCGGCCCACCCATCCGAATTTATATGCGGCCTGCAACCGTGAGCGATTTGATTCAGCCGGTGCAGCGATTCAAAATCGATGTTCTTAATAACATCCCGACCGTTCGCCCGGATCATAATGTTTCTGACCAACTGGGCCGGGGCCGAGTCCATAGCACCGCCGCCCGATGCTCCGACCTCTCGATATACATCGGCCATGAGCGTTAAGTTGATTTTGCGATATGCGTAGTTTCGCGGCAACTGAACAGTACGAGTCTGGTTCGCCGCGTAATCTACGGTCGTGATTTCCCGTTCCAGAATTTTCATCTGTCTAATCTCCTAATAAGGTTTTTGTTTCCGTTTTCGCTATAAGGAGATCAGACCCGGAAAAACGATTTGATATTTTCCGGCGCGAACCGCAGGGCGAACATTACAATACCCAGGGCGATCGTCAGCGTGATTAACTGGTTGATCGTGGGAAGTTTTGGGCTGATAGCCATGTTTTTTCTCCTTAAAAAAATGGTTTTACCCTATCATCACGGAAGGATTTCAGGATTTTGTCAATGCTTTTTTTTCTTCTTTGTCTTGCGTGCGTTACCGATCTTCGATATCTTTTTCCTTTGCCTGGCAACTTCGGTAACGTACTTTTTGTATGCCCGGTAATGAGCGGCCTTGCATTTTTTTTTACAAAAACCGTCTCTATCTGTTGCTTTACCCGGATTATATGTATAGCCACACCACCGGCAAAATCTTGTTGTTTGATAAAATCCCAACATTCCGCTCCGTAACCGATGTTTTCAGCTCATCGCAGGTCCTTCTAATGGTCCACCAACATCGGTAACGCAAAAAATATTTTAAGATTCTCGACTTTTGGCGATGATCTCAAGACATTCCGGGCAAGTCACATCTTCGATATTATCCGTGACCGGCTCATTTTGACGCGCTGCACACGGCTGGCTCGGCGTCCCGAGAGCGCCGCAGAGAGCGATCTGGCCTGTGTGACGTTCGGGCGGTGTAATACTATGGACCGGCAAAACATCCGGCTCTTGCTCCGGCTGCTCCGGCTCCGGCTGCTCCGGCTGATCCGGCTCCGGCTGCGCTTCGGCTTCTGCCAGCGAAAAAACTTTCTCCGACATATTGCCGAGCGTTATATTCATTTCGGACAACTGCGCCGTGATCAACTGATGAGATTCGTTCATCAGCTTTATATGGTTGGCGATAAAGATAAGCTCCGTTTTTTGTTCTTTGAGCATCGCGGCAATATCCGCCAGGCTGTCCATGTTGCTTTGCTCCGGTTTTGTCGTTTCGTTCCCGTTCATAATGTCCCTTTCTTGAATTTGTTTATGATCAAAATCGTTCCCGATCCGATCGATACCAAAATAAATGTCCCTCAAGAGACCTTCGATCACCTTATTGCTGCGGATTTGCTCATCGACCTCTTTTTGCTTCAAGCGGATCAAAATATTGTCGATTTGAGAATCTGATTTAAGAAAATCGGCAGACAAGTCCTTTTCCTCATCGTTCATTATTAAGCCTTTCCCCGGTAGAACCGAATCGCGTTCCAAAATTTTCTTTCTATCTCATCGACAGAGCAAACAAAATATACACACAAAAGTTTCAAATCGTTGATACCTATCAATCGCAAGTGAGTACGTGATCCCCGCAGCGTTCGGCATACCGGCGTCGTCAAATGCCAGACAACGCGATTATGTTCTTTAACTGTCACGTTCAAGCCTTCCCGATCTCAAGTTCCGGTTTGCCTTCCTGCCAGTGAACGTATTGAAATTGTTCAAGCTGGTCCAGCTTTGCCTCGATCTGTTCGCCGAGCAAAAGTTTCAAGTATTCCCGGTCCCTCGGCTCGTTGGTCCCGAAAATATAAATCTCTTTTGCCTGGCTGGTCAACAGCCGGTGGATTCCGAACGGCCTCTGCGTCACCCCGATCAATGAAATATTCTTGTGCCTGCCGCGCTGGACGATATGAGCGAAGGCATCGCTTATCTGATAGCTTGTGCAAAAACAATCGACCTCCTCGACCAGGAACATCATATCACCCAAAAGATAAACAAGCTCCGCGATCTCATCTATCTCCGCTTCCGGGTTCAATGGCCGATAGATCAGCCGAAAATTGCCTCGATATACATGACGCCAAAACTCTTTGAACCGCTCGGCGTACTCGGCGTCGAAAACAACACCATCCATATATTCGCCGAGCGTGTCATAGATCAATAATCGGCTTTCGGCCTGGATAAGTTTCGCGGCAAGATAAGACTTACCGGTCCCCCGCTTGCCGAAAATCAATGTTATCTTTTTTTCAGTCATAATTTTTCTTCAACGATTTTTCTTCGTTCGGCAAGCAATAAAATATGATCCTTTAAGCCCGCTTCCAAAAATTCGTAATCTTTAAACGCGTGATCTTCCTGCTGCGCGATAACTACAGCCCTGTATAACAGTAGCCAATTATCCATGCTTAATTGAATACTCGAATAAAGATTTTCACCTGCCATCTTGTCACCTCGTTAACTCTTTATCAGCCATTTTCTGCATCTTCGAGTTTTTCTTTTACTTGCCAGGATTTTGCGCATAGGTTCAAGGTCGCTCTGCTCGATTATCTTTTCTCGAATAAGCATGTTCTCAATATCAACCATGATTTTTTTAAATGCCTCTTTTTCCTTTTCTTCATTTGCAAAGACAAGCATCGTGCAAATTGCTCCATGAATTCCTATCCACTGATTAAAAGTAAACATTATTAATTCATATTTTTTCATTCGATCAGATTCTGAATGTAGCATTTTGTCACCTCATCAATTCGCTGCCTGTTTTTTTATTTCCTCGAATGAAGGAAAAGACGACCGGGAACCTCCTTGTCCCCAATGCTCTGGCGATCCCTTCGCATCTGTCGTCTTATTCCCGGATGAGGAGTTTAGGGCTTTTTGTTTTTTGATCTCGGCGATCAAAACAAGCCTGGATTTCATAACCGAATACGAGACAGCCGAAAGACTGATCCAGGCCCAGGCGATCTCCGGCACCTGCGGCATATAATAATCGAGCAGCGTTTTGAGCGGCTTTGCGATCATTACTGATTCTTTCGGCGATATTTTCAGGCCCTCGACGCCCTGTCCGATCGACCAGAGATCGAACGGGATTTGTACGACCTGGCCGATTATCGTAACATCGATTTCAGCCGGTACCGGTTCCTGATCTTTTCTCGGCCTGCCCCGGCCGCGCTTCTGTGATTCACCATCGCCGGCCAGGGCACTATCGAGCCGGTCCTCAAATTCCGTAACCTTCCGCCCTGCCGTAGGCATCGGTACTACTTTTGGCGGTACGGTGGACGCCGGTTTTGAGCCTGCAATGCTCGATGGCTGCTGCTCGTCTTTTGTTTTCTTCTTTTTCACTGTTTTCTTTTTCTTCGTTTTTTTCTTCGCCATAACTTTCATCCCTGAGCAATTTTTCAAGATCCTTAATTGTTTTTGTTTGCTCGTAAACCATGCCGAGCATAAAACAGATCGCCACTAATAAAATTGCTGAAATTATCCAGTACATAACGCTACTCCGGTAAAATTGGTTCTTCTTCTTCCTGTTCGTCGATTTCTTGTTCGCCGCCAGGCTCGCCGTCGCCTGGTATCGGTTCCGGTGTAAGCAATTCCTCGAGCGCTCCGACCCGGCCTTCGAGTTTTTCGACCCGGCCAAGCTCGACCGCCTTCGCCGATCCTGTTTTTGTGATCTTGAAAACGGCATCGCAGGCCGCACAAATAATCTGGTTGCCGGACTTCTCGGCATCGCCGAGACAATTCGGACACTGTACTTTTTCAGCCATGATATTACTCCTTTTTATGTTTAATCAACGGCCCGGATTCCTGGCCGTCCTTGATCTTATAAACGCGATAGACTTTTGCCGCGTGGCCCGCCCAAGCGTTTTGGTTTCTGCCGATATAGACAATGCGAACGTGCGAATATACGAGTTCAAAGTCGCGGATGATCCCATGCAGTTGCCGGTTTGCGAAAATCTCGACGACCCGACCGCTCGATAGCTTTATAGGATAGCTTGAATTACGCCGGATGTTTGCGATCGCGTGGCCGATGATCTGGCCGGTGATCTCATCGCCGATATTCTTAAAGATAAAAAACTCAACCCCGACTGTTGGATTGTCGAAGTATTGAAACGTCCTTTTGCGGACAGTTCGGTCAATGCGATCCTTACCGAGTTCTACTTCGTTTTTTTTGGGGGCCGAATCGTATTTCGTATTTTTTTTCTTCGTATTCGCTGTTTTTGTAGGCATATTTCGCCCGCACTTTCATAAGTCTATGTATATCAAAGACTTACGCAATATATCATATATTATCGGCGTTATCGATTTATTTTTCAACACCGCCGTTGTTATCGGCGAAAAGATTAAAATTGCAAAGTTGCGGCGCGCTCGTTATCAACAAAAACTATACATTGAATTTTTGAACCGCTCCAATCGGATACACGCGAACAGCTTGCATTTATTTTGTGGGTTTTATAGTCGCCTGAAAATTCGACCGTGTTCTGAAAATCTGACAGCTTGCCAACTGCAACAACCATCCCGTTGATTCTGATCGATATTTCACTATCGACCAGGCCCGGCTTATAACTGCCGTCGATTTGCCATAATTCCTCATTTCCCGATGGTCTGAATGTTTGTATCGGGGCCGAAGAGCATCCGATAACAGCAAAAGCAACGAAAATCGAAAAAAATAACTGTTTCATTTTTCACTCTCCTGTTTATCAAAAACAAGCCAGCCGGATCGTTCGACACCTACAAGCGCAGAATTGCTCCAGGCTGGCCTGATTCTCATTGTTTATCGCTTGTAGGTAATCCATAATTTCAGAATATTCAATTTGCCTGGCGTTTGTCAAGAGAAAAATTCCCATTTTTGAGAAATTTTTTTTGCGGGCTGGTCCAGACCTTGCGGATGCTCACTGAACAGCCGGACGCCGATCAAGCCGCCGGGGCTTGCGGGGACCGGGGCAGAGCCCCGGACAACTTCTCTTGCCGCGCTAGCGGCCTCCGCCTGGTCGGCTGCTGCGGCTGAAAGACGCCGCTGCCGACAAGGGCAACCATAGAGTTTTTTTCTATGGTTGCCCGCTCCCTGCCCATTTAACGCGCTCCGATTCCTTTGTCAAGAAAAAAAAATGAAGATTTTCGCAGGAAACGCCCTGGTTGCTGCTGTAATGGATTTAATGCTTGTGATGTCCGGGCGGGCCGATAAATGGCCGTCCTGGACCTGCCTGGCCCTCAGAATCGGACGTGAACAGCGCTTCTATCTGCGAAAATGGGACGGATTTGGTTTGATCTTTGCCGTGTAATGTATAATTGACGTTGATACACTCGTTGTCAATGTCGAATTTGATCTCCTGCACTACAACACCGAAGCGCAGCAGCGCGGTTTTGATTATGAATATCGACATCATCTTGCCGCCTTGATACTTCTGATCAGCTCATCGCCCTGGCTGTAAATCCCTGCCGCCTGTAATCGTTCCTTGACGGCAGCCTTGACCCGGTTCGTCGGGTTCGGTTTTTGCTCGGATTCCGCAGCCTCGATCCCCTTGACGATCGCCCTGGTTGTCTTTTTCATAATACCACCTTTGTAATTTTGAAAGATATTAAAGCCGAGCGATGCAATTATCGCCGCGATCGCTCCGTACCTCTCCGCCGTTGCCGGACCATCCGCGACAATTCCAGATACATCTTTCGCCGCCTGTACACCCTGCCGAAGCAACACCATTTTTTCGATATCTTGACGGACCTCGGCTAAAGTCTCGGCCTTTTCTCCGGCCTCGACCATACGATTGTATTTCTCGATAAGCTCCTGCTCGCGTGCCGCCAGGTCCGCTTCGATCCCTGCCAACGTCTCACTACCGGCAAAGCCCGCCGCCAGGCCGATCCCCCCTGCCGTCATTTCCGAGCCGCAGCCCTGGAGGCTGAAAAAAAGACAACTCCAACCAAGACATACACAAAACGCCCATACCAAAAAAAACCTATGATCCTTCATTTTGTAACCTTTTCTTAAATTTCGGATTCACCACTTCGATTCTAAGGCCCTAAAAAGATAAGGCCCGACTTATTGTCCGGCTGTTTTCGCGTATTTTCGTGCGTTACCGATCTTGCAAGGTCCTGAGCTGCTGCCGGCGAACCTGGCAGGACCTGAAATTGTGATTTTGGCCCGGTTTCCGCGTTGTGACATCTTCGATCGCTCCGATCGTTGGATTCGCCGGCAACATCGGTAACGCGACATTGGCAATTATCGGCGACGTTTACGGCGGCGTTTCTTACGAGCTGTTTTCGATACACGCCAGCCGCCCTTGACTTTATAAACGGATGCACGTTTTGGTTTGGACCGCTTCGCAGCTCCTTTAGTCTTATAGGTTTTGCGATGATTCCGGCCCGTCGATCTTCTCTTTGCCATTTTTAATATGCTCCTTTCCTATGGAGTTATAGAATTAAGGGCGTCGATACACTCCGCCCGTATCGCTGCGAATTTCTGTTTGAGTTTTGTCTGGACAGCCGGACCAATATCGGCGACGACCTCACCTTCGACAACAATCTGGGCCTGCCGCCAAACTTCCTCAAGCCGAATCAGCTTCGATATTTGCTTTGCCGCGAACTGGAGATTTTCGTAATTGTCCATAAAAAATCCTTTAACCTGTCGGCGCAAATTCCTGGCGATAAAGAACAACAATCCTTACTTTCATATCCGTAACCAAAACATCTGCATCGGTTGTCAGCGTGAGCGTGTCTGCCGCCGCGTTTAAGACCGGCCCCACTGTCACCGCATCATGGTTCGCTGCAAATGTGCCGGTCGTACCCAACGCCGTCGCAATGCCATCTATAAGCTCATCGAGATTACCGCCGCCCGTCCTGCCTATGTCGATCGTTGTGGCCCCGCCGCCCGGCGCCTGCGTCACTCGGACCATAACGCCGAGAATTGTCGAATTGGCAGGTGCAAGATTTGCCGCCGTAACAACGCCCGCCGCCCCGGTACCAACGGCGACTGTCAAGAGTTCATGTATAACTAGCTCTCTGATTTCGGCATCTCCGAACGCTGCACCCGGATCAAACTTCAACATTGCTTGTGTAGTGAGTAAACTAAGAGTCCTAGATACGTAAGTATTTTGAGAAAAATAACTATTTGCTTTAAACCACGAAAATCCGAGAACTTCGAGCTTGCCGGAGACAAAAAGATCATCGTTGTTGACAAGCCCGCATGATTGTGCCCCGGCATCGCCGATCTGTGTGATCCCCCCTGCCCCCGGAAGCAAAACCAGATCGACGCCCGGCGCAGTTGTTATGGGATTTGTGAAGCCATCACCTATTTTTTTTTTATAAATGAAATTGATCCCGAAGATCAGATCGAGCCACTCGTCCACGAGCGCTTCGTTTGATATGTAAACCTGCGTGAAAACCGTATAAATCTCGACGCCCTGCTCTAGATCCAGGGCATCGTTCGTGTTCTTTTGAAATTTAATCTGGGCAACTGAGGTGTCCTCATCGTAGGCATCCTCGACAAAAACAAATTCACCCGGTATTGCCAAAAGCTCATCGACCCTTGCAACCGATAGATCGATCCTGCGATGGACGTAATTTTCCCAATGCCGGACGGCCTGGTCCTTCAGCCGCTTTTCCCATGTCGTAATATCTCTGTCTGATTCCATTGTTTAGCTTTTCGGTAAAACAAAAAAGAGTAACAACGCGATCCCGGCCGCCGCGATACCGATCCCGGCGCCCGCGATCGCAACTTTTCCTTCCGGTGACGTGACAATTTCTTTTTTCGTTTGGGCCATAAGCAAAAACGTATCTTGCAATGTGAGATAATAGACGACACCCGCCGTTGCGATAACAGCCGCGATCGCTATACAGTTCAGGCCGATCCCGGCTCTCTGTATCGATTCATCTTCCGGGGCTGCCCCGCCCAATAACTCAACGGTACAAATCAAAAGAGTCGGCTGATCTACCGGCGTTTGAAAGTTGAGAATCCTCCAATCTTTACGCCCGGCCAACCTGCGCTCGATTAAGGCTATTTGTGTGGCCTTGATCCAGGCCATACCGGATGATTTGAAATGCAGTTCAACCCTTTCGCCCGGATTCAATGGCCTGTCTGGATCGATTCTGATCTTTTCCATTATCGAACCCTCTGGACCGCTAAGAATGTATAGAGTGTGCCGACATCAACTAAATTATTGCCCGAAAATGACGTTGCGAACAATTCTATAAAATCCGTATTTGATAAATGAATAATTGGTATAAGACAAGGGACAGATAAATCTTCGACAAACGAAGCGTGTGATTCCTCGTACCTCATCCGAACGCCACTTCTTAATATTGAAGTCCTGTATTTTTTATCTGCAACGCAAGTCTGAAATTTTACGCAACCTGAGATTGTATAAACGCCAGCGATTCCCGGCGTTATCCTGTGATTTATTATATCCTCAATTTCGTCCGATGGAACAAAGCCCGCAAGGTCTAGATCTACAAGCGTTGCTATCCCATCCGTCAAATTGTCCTGTTGATTTGCTAAAGTTAAAATGCCCGACGGTCTTTGAAATGCCGGTTGTACTGATATTTTCTGCATTAAACTTCCCCCATCCCGACGATCTGTTGTGCTGTGGCGATCCCATAGACCGGGCCGCGATAGTCGTCGCAAGTCCAAGCCTGGCCCGGCTGCAATTCGGCGAACCAAATCCCAGGGGCCCCGCCGACCGTGACCGTATTGGCAAAGCCGAGAAAAACGCTTCCGGTATTTGTCGATAGCGCTTGAATGATACAGCTTTTCCGCGCTGCCCTGGCCGCCATGATCAGCGTGGCGCCCGGGGCCGCTGCGATCGTCACTCCGATAAAGGCCTCGTATGCAAGATCGCCGCGCAGTTCATCGAGAACACCGCCGACGCCCGCAACCGTTGTCGATCGATCATCTATCATTTCGAGCATATCGGGCGCTTCCGTGCCGTAGATCAGGAGCATATCACCCGCCTGGCCCGCCGGTGTCGTAATTAACAGCTTATCGAACGGCGTCCTGGCCCCTGTGTGGACCTGGTACGGGATCGCCGCTTCCCCGCTCTCGTTGATTTTGATGTTTATATAGCTCGATTCATCCGGGGCCGACCAAATACGGAAGATATTACCCGCGATATTGTACGGCTGATCGATTAACGCAATGGCAAGATCGATCGTGATCATCTTCGGAACGCCCACCGGACCGCGCCGAACGTATTCGATCTTTTTGTGAAACGTATCCAGAATATCTTTGAAGTGTGTCATTTTTTTATTAACACATACAAGCCCACCGCGATAAGAAAAATCATACCCGGACTCATGCCGTTGACTTTCGGTAAAGTTATCCCCCATGCTTCCGGTTCGACTTCGTGCTGGACCGGGGAGGCCGGCTGCGGTTCCGTTGCCGAATATCCCAGCCCGAAAAGACCTTTTAGTTGCGAATAAAAACCCGTTCCGGCTTTGATCACATCGGCCGCCCGGTCGATTGTCGTGTTTGTATTGGCCTCGTTTGTCCCCTCCGGCCATCCTGCCCTCGGCGTTGCCACTACTGTTTCGCGCGGCTGCCACATCCAGGACAGGTTATCGTAAACCGTTTTGACGGCTTCTTCTTTTCCCTTTAAGGAGTCGAGTAAATCGCTGAGATCGCTCATTTTTCTTCCTTACTTTACAATACGAGCCAAAACTCCCGGCTTTGCCGTCACACTTGCCGCCAGGCCCTTGCTCTCCTTGCGCTTGACCTTTGTCGAAAGCTCTTTCGCGTATGGGCTGCCGGTCCAGCCTTTCTTTTTGAAAATATGCGTTTCCAAAACGCTCGACATCTCGAACCGAACGGGCCGGAATGTCTGACCGGCTGGACCACGTGACATATTCGATTCGGATTTTATTTTTTGTCTCTGCGGATGGGGATAAAACCCGCTTACGATGTTCGGGGCCGGTTTCGATTTAATAACATTCTGAACGCTTTCAAAACCGCCTGCCGTTCTTTGAAAAAATAACATGATCACCTCAAAAGAAGAAAAGCTCCGAGCGCGATTGCAGCCCATAGAATATAATTCGGTTTATCAGCCGCCGCCGGGGCCGGGGGGGCAAGGCCGCTCGGAATAATATCTCTTACAGCGCTTACGATATCTCCGATTCCGAATGGTTCGGCCGCCGGTTCCGCTTTCGGCTGCAAAAGTGTTGCCGCGATAAGTGCTGAAAGTTGATCGCTTTGGCCCGTCTCGACCGGGGCCGCAGCGTGCGAAACGAATGTTATATCTCCTACCTGCGATTCAGGCGATCCGAAAATGCTGACGCTTGTCGGATATGCAAGGACGGAACCTGGACCGACAAGGACCTCCGCCTGCTCTGCGAAAGTTCTTTGGTCCTGCTGCACCGTTTTTGATGTTGCATAACTGCTCATTTTTTTATCTCTTGAATATGAACAGAGCGGCCAGGGCGATCGCACCCACTATAAGGATCATCGTCGTATCGATCCCTTTTCCGAATGAGATTCCGCCGCTCGTGAATGGCCCGCCACTACCGGCGTTGGCTGCGCTCGGCGCTTCTGATTCGCCGCCCATCAGACCGCCCGCACCGAACATTCCGCCCTGTGCAACAGATTCTAATACCAATGGAAGCATAATATTAAAAACGGCGATTCTGATCTGGCACAAAACCGCCGTCTCTCCCAACATTCACC
>CAZIKS010000119.1:0-11544 GCA_964539795.1 uncultured Pirellulales bacterium | reverse complement strand
GGTCGCGACGAGTATATCGAAGTCTGATTCATAGACATGGGTAATATGGCCTTCGGTGTGTGTGTCTTCAACCCATTCGTTGCGAGCGTAACTGCCGAAAAGGACTATCATTCTCACGTCCGGCACTTTTTCAAGGATGATATCTCTTATAATTTCCAGCTCATCCTGTTTTTGTTTCGGCAGATGTGTTAGAGATTTCTTCATAGGCAGGTATTATACCGAAAAGCGACAAGCCCACAACATTTTATTTGGTTTGCACAGATTTATCCGGAGTAATCGGGGTTTATTTAAGAAGCGGATATTGGGTATTGATAAAAGAGAGGGGTTGGTGTAATATTATGGTTTGTCAAGGTTTACCAAAAGGAAAATTGAAGGGAGTTTATACGATGGACCCTGAGATATTCAAGGCTTACGATATAAGGGGAGTTTACCCTGAGCAGATTGACGAAGAAGATGCATGGAAGATAGGGTACGGGGCAGCGCAGTTTTTGCGGTCGATGCTTACCGGCTATGCGCGAGGTCAGGCCAATTGCCAAGCGATATGCGTCGGCCGAGACATGCGAACGCACAGCAAAACCTTAGCCAAGGCCTTAATAGAAGGGATGAATTCGACCGGAGCGAATGTGATTGATATCGGAATGATAGATACGCCCCAGATGTATTTTGCGATAAATCACCTCGGTACGTGCGGGGGCGTTCAGGTAACAGCTTCGCATAATCCGGCCAAGTATAACGGGTTTAAGATATCGGGTCTTGAGGCCAAACCAATTGGGGTGGATACCGGCCTTAGAGACGTAAAGCACTTAGCGACGGCCCTTATTCATACAAAGGGCAAGCCGGTCGGCTCGGTAGAAAAGCATAACCTTACAGCGGCATACAAAGAGCACGTTCTGAAATTTTTGCGGCCGACCATAAGAGGTTTGAAAATTGCCATTGACGCCTCAAACGGGATGGCGGGCAAGACGGTGCCGGCGGTTTTCGGGGATTTGCCCATAGAAATAATCGAGCTTAACTTCGAGCATAAGGGCAAATTCAAACACGAGCCAAATCCGCTTGTTGAAAAATATCTGAAGGAAGTAAAAGCGGCTGTGAAGAAAAATAAGTGCGATTTCGGTGTGTGCTTCGACGGCGACGCCGACAGGTTAATGATGATTGACGAGAAAGGTAAGACGATAGGCTGTGATTTGATGACGGCCCTGATGGCTCCGTACTTTCTGAAAAAGCAGCCGAAGTCGGTAATTGTGTTTGATTTACGCAGCAGCCTGGTAGTTTCGGAAGAAATTATTAAAAACGGAGGGACACCACGCAGAGAGCGTGTGGGGCATTCTTTTATGAAAAAAGCCCTTCGCGATTCTCACGCCATATTCGGAGGCGAGCTTTCCGGGCATTTCTACTACCGCGACAACTATTACGCGGATTCGGGTATGATTACACTGACACACGTATTGAATATCGTCAGCGAGGCGAACGTTCCGGTAAGTGAGCTAATCAAGCCGCTGCGAAGATACTTCAGCAGCGGAGAGAAGAATTTCAAGGTCGAAGAGAAGGAGGGAAAAATGGACGAACTTGCCCGGAGATACAATGACGGTCAAATTGACCACTTAGACGGGGTCACTATCCGGTATAAAGACTGGTGGTTTAACTGCAGGCCGAGCAATACGGAGCCATTGCTGCGATTAAATGTGGAGGCAAAAAATAAAAACCTGCTCGAAGAAAAACTCTCTGAAATAAAAGAGATGCTGGGCAAGGCGGTCTGATAAAAACAGGGAAATTATAAGAAAACAAAATACGTAATTTGCAAAAAGGGACGAAATGGAAATTCACACAAAAACATATCAGACGCCAAAGGGGGCGGTGGAAGGCGTGCAGACCAAATGGCCGGGTTTTAATATTCTTTTAGTGACGGGTTCCAAAGGGTTTTTAGCGTGTCCGGCGATTGATGTGGAGGCCTGCGAGGGATACGGAGCAGCCGCAGCATTGGTGGAAAGCACGCCGGAAAACGCGATCGGGACATTGGAGCGTTTTGCCGAGCGCAAGGTAACAAAGGCAAATGCAAAGGCCAGGGCGCTGGGGATAGAAGAAGGTATGGATGTGAGGGATGCCTTTATGCTTATTGCGTGAAGTTTTACAGATTCCGATACAAATCGGGAAAGGAAAAACAAATATGAATATTAAAAAATGTTTTCCGGTATTATGCGTTGTAAATGCAATTTTATGCGTTTGGGCTTTCGGTCAGGGCAAATCGCCACTTAACGATGATAAATCTTCGCCAGAGGTGAGGATAAATCCGGCAATGGCGGATATCGACAGCTTATACATTGATATTGCGGCGTCCTACAGCGACTTTAGTAACGATGGTCAATTTCTTGGAAGACTCCAGGGTGAAGCCGAACAGAAAATTATTCAGGCGGGTGTCAATATTTATTCCGGGCCGGTCCTTGTAAATACCGAGCCGGCAAACATTCCGGTTCTGAAGGTCAACATAGAAACATTCGAACTCGGTGATTCACAGCAAAATATGTACCGCATACAAACATCGCTATCGGTGGGAATTTATCCGGCACAGGCACCTTCAGTGCTTTTTAAGGTCGATGTCTGGAGCAGGGTTGCGACGGTGCAGGCGGCATCGGCGGAGAAGACGCCTGCTGCGGTTGCAGATTTGGTTCTAAAGCAGGTCGAGGCCTTTGTTGCGGATTATCGAGCAGCGAATCCCCAGAGCGGCAAAGCCGCAGCGCCGGCGGTAAAGAGAACTATTGCGGCGCCGGTAGTGAGGGAAAGAGTGCGGCAGGCACCGAAACAGGCGGCTACGGAAAACACTTTTGTTGCGTCAAAAAACAGCAGGGTATTCCATAAGCCCGGATGCAGCTCGGCGAAGAGAATCCTGGAGGAAAATCTCGTGGTTTACAGCAGCAGAGAAGAGGCCATAAACGCCGGTAAAAGACCATGCAAAAGGTGCAAACCATAAGCGAACAATTGTCCACGCAGAATACGATTTATTTTCAATCTTAATTTAATATTACAAGCTGGTGCATTGATGAGATTACAGTTGATAGTTTGTAAAGTGATGCGGAGAGAGGCTTATTTTTGTGCGGCACACTCAAAGAACGTTGTCGATATAGTTCTAATGAAGCAGGGTTTGCATGACGAACCGGATGAGCTTCGCAGCGAAGTTCGTAAAGCTCTTGAAAATACCAGTGATTTTAAGGGCAGAGCCTATGATGCGTCGCTTTTGGGATATGGTCTTTGCAGTAACGGCGTTGTGGGGCTGAGGGCAAAGATTCCTATCGTTGTTCCGCGGGGCCACGACTGCATTACACTGCTGCTCGGCTCAAAAGAGAGATACCAGCAATACTTCGATAGCCACCGCGGCGTTTACTGGTATAGTTCCGGCTGGATAGAGGCCGGCAAAATGCCGGGCAGACAGCGCTATGAGCAGACACTTAAAGAATATGAGGAAAAGTACGGTAAGGATAATGCTGAATATCTGATGGAAACCGAGCAGAACTGGCTGAAGGAATATAACTGGGCGGTCTATATTGACTGGGGTTTTCCTAATTCCGATAAGGACAAGGAATACACAAAGCAGTGCGCCGAATTTCTCGGGTGGAAATACGACGAGCTTGAAGGCGACCGGTCTCTTATGCAAAGGCTTGTTGACGGCGACTGGAACGATAAGGACTTTTTAACTATTCAGCCGGGACAGAAAATCGCCGAAGACCTGACAAAACCGGGTATAATAACAGCCCAATAAGAACTAATTTTCAACCGGTCATGGGTTTAATCACAATTATAATTATAGCTGTTGGTTTGGCGATGGATGCTTTTGCCGTGTCTATCGTCAGCGGGATAGCGTATAAGCGGCTGGAAGTAAAACATGCCCTGCGGATAGCCGTTTTTTTCGGTGGCTTTCAGGCCTTTATGCCGCTGCTTGGGTATCTGGCCGCACTGAGCATAAAAGAATATATAACAGGCTACGACCACTGGGTTGCCTTTGGGCTTTTAAGTGCGGTCGGCGGAAAAATGATTTACGAGTCATTTAAAATAAAGACGACCAATGGAAATTTCAACCCGGCAAATATTTTCGTTCTGCTGATTCTATCGGTCGCTACCAGCATCGACGCTTTGGCAGTTGGTGTTACACTTTCATTTATAACAAGTTCGGTCATTATCGCTGCGGCAATCATAGGGCTGGTAACTTTTGCCCTTTCATATATTGGTGTTTTTATCGGCGGGCGATTCGGGCACTTTTTCGAAAATAAAATCGAGGCCATCGGGGGGCTGATTCTTATTGGTCTGGGGCTCAAAATACTGCTTGAACACCTAATTTTTTGAGTTTTGTTAAATATTTATCAAACTTTTGCTTGCATTTAGCTAACTTACGTATAAAATCTGGTTTATGTCATTAGGTCAAATAATAAGAGAAAAACGTGAGCAGTTAAATCTGACGCTGGACGAAGTCAGCGGGCGGAGCGGCTTTTCCAAACCCTATCTTTCGACGATTGAAACCGGCAAGGTAAAAAATCCTCCCAGCGATGATCTGCTGATAAAGCTCGAAAAGATACTTGAGTTTGAGACGGGTATGCTGTTGCACATTGCTCATATGGAAAGGCTGCCCTCCGATATTCGTCAAGAATATGAGTCGGCAGAGGCGGAAAACCAAAAATGGCGTCAGCTTATCAAAAACATTATTCATCAAAAGACCGACGTAAGTCAGCTTGATATGCTTCTGGTCGAAAACCAGTTGGACGGCGAAAAAGATGGTTTAACTATCTCAGCGGGGCGACTTGTACCGGTGATAAACAAAGTTGCAGCCGGTTATCCGAGTGATTTTAATGATTTGGATTATCCTGTGGGAGTGGCTGACGATTATGTCCGCTGTCCGGATTTACATGACATCAATGCCTTTGCCGTTAGGGTTGTAGGCGATTCGATGGAGCCGAAATTCTGTGAGGGCGATATAGTGATTTTCTCGCCCGGCGCCGAGGTACATAACGGCGACGATTGCTTCGTGCGTTTTGCAATGCCACATGAAACGACCTTCAAAAGAGTCTTTTTCGAACCGGACAATAAAGTCCGCCTCCAGCCTCGAAATGAAAAGTACTCTCCCATGATAATTGAGGGTAAGCGCATCAACGGCCTTTACCGAGCCGTTATAAAACACGAAAAGCTGTAATAACAAAAGTTAATTTTATATCACAATCACTTGATATTTTGTCCTGCGACGGCCAAAACCAGTGCAAAAACCTTAGATGCGCCGGCTTGTTTTAATGTCTTCGTGCATTCATTCAACGTAGCACCTGTCGTTTTGATATCATCGACAAGACAAATGTTTCGACCTGTGAAATTATGCCCGTGACGCACGGCAAATGCGCCGGCAACATTCCTGATACGAGCGGCGGGACTGGCCATTAGCGGCTGTGTTTTGGTTCGGCGGACACGAACCAGGTCTGTATTAATTCTCGCAGTCGGGTGTTTTAACTTTTTCGCCAGAACCAGCGATTGATTGTACCCGCGAACCAGCCGCCTCGACCAGTGCAGGGGAACGGGAACGAAAAAGTCTATATCGTTGATGAAACCGCCGCCCTGCAGAGCCGAATTTGCCAAAAAATCCAGTACCTTGTCCAGTTCCGTTCGGCCGTTCTTAAAAGCCAATATCATTTTTCGCAAAGCTTCGGCATAGACGCCGCTTCGGATTATTTGGTCGAAATATACCTTTTTGCCCTGACAATCGGGACAAACACCCTCAAGGAGGGCATATTTACTGACGTCGCGGCCGCAGCGCGGGCAGTAATCTCCGCTGGTGGAGAACAGAAGCTGGTCCCAGCAGTCTTTGCACAGATTTTTTTCGGTTTCACAAATTCTTTCGCGGCAATTGATGCAGGCCGCCGGCCACACAAGCTGGTTCAAGCCTTCCCAGGCAAAGGCGGTAATTTGTTTTATCCGCCCTGATGTTCGTTTTAATCCTCTCGTATCCACAGGATAATTATATGGCATTTGGCCCTGGATTCAAACAACTATATCCAAAGCCAAATGCCTTTTATCAGCCTTGGCCCGAAGCCTGCAATTTTTTATTCCAAAGCGTATGCACTATTGTCCGGCGAAAGGAAGCCTATTTTATTTTTCGCAGTGCTATTATATTGCTCAATCCTGTTTTTCTCTTCAGGTAACGTGTCGGTGTAAAGCTCTTTTCGGGAACCCGCATGGCCGTCACACCAAGCAACATTGGTTTTCCCGCTATGACGATAGCCCTGCGTCCCGGCCGCCCTGAAAGGAAATGTATCCCCTTCATTTTTCCACGGCGAGCGCATAAATTTATTCGCTCCACTGTCATATTCACCGTCGCCGAAAAGTGCACAGCGCCACGGTTTTTTTACCTGAGTTAT
Source organism: uncultured Pirellulales bacterium (assembly GCA_964539795.1). GTDB lineage: Bacteria > Planctomycetota > Phycisphaerae > Sedimentisphaerales > Anaerobacaceae > CAZTKW01. The sequence goes on along the minus strand of CAZIKS010000119.1, from coordinate 5,161 downwards.
CTTTGCGGGCGCCACTATAGCTTCACTGGTACCATGACCTATATAACTGGTGTTGTAGTTGTAGCCTGTATAACGGTCATTCGAATTGGCTTTACCTTTAAACGAAGGACACTGATGCACCTTTGTTATCGTATCGCTTTGCCACAATAATCCCGGCTCGGTGCGCTGCTCGAGAGTATTCCAGTCCTTGATGTGGATAAAATCCCAATAAACATAAACAGCAAGAGAATCCATCGGGTCAGGGTCGCTCATATAAGCGATGGGGTAATAGTCATCATTGTTATTTGCATACAGCTGTGCTGCAATACCCAACTGCCTCAGATTGCTCAGGCAGACTATGGTTTTACCCTGCCTGCGAGCTCTTGCCAGGGCCGGCATTAATATCGCCATAAGCAGCGATATTACCGATATCACTACAAGCAACTCTATTAATGTAAATGCCTTTTTTCGCAATTGACTATCCCGTTTCACTGACATTGGAAGGTACATTCCAGCCAGTTTTCACTTACCAGTGACAAATCCTGAAAGTTTATAATATTATCTTCATAGATATCGGCGGCTTTGGCCGGGTCGTGGGGTCCGCTTATCTCGACCAGCCAATACTGGCACAATAATGCTAAATCCTCATACCCAACTATGCAATCAGTATTAATATCTCCAACGGGAAATGGATGTTTATAGTCCCCACAACAGGCCACATCCGCCACAGCATCGATTTCCGGCGTTACATTCTCGTTGCCTTCAATTCGTACATATTCAATCCAGTCCATTCCTGATTCAGCAAGGTCAAAGCCGCCTCCACCTGCGGAACAGCCGTAAGTCTGTGCGGCCTCGGCAACAGTCATTCCGGCCATATCCGCAGCTGTAAGCGTCGGGTCCAAAGGCAATGTCGGGTCTGTCGGCCCGCCCCACCAAAGGTTCCACTGCCCGATACTTGTATCAGGATTATTGGGGTCATAAACTCTTCCAAGCGTCGGGGCAAAAGTGTCGGCATAAGGGCCATTATCATAGCGATACCAGCTCAGACCATCCTGACTGACAGAGACAACCCCGGCTTCGGCAATTAAACTGCTGCCGTTAACCACAAAATCCTCCGGGTTTCCATTAGCCCAGTACTGACCGCAGTTTTGTTGAGCATTGCCGAATACTATAAAGTCGATTCCGTATTCGTTCTGCTCATCATTACGAACCGGATGGTTGAATTTCAAAATCAACTGTCCGCCGTGACCAACAGTAACCACTTCGAAAGAGCGAAAAGCCGGGTACACGATAACCAAAGGAACATTAACAGGGACCGGAATATTCCAGTTATCGCCAGTAGTATCTATTGTCGGCCTGCCGAGAACATTTTCGGGATTATCAAAAGCTTTGCCGTCAATCCAGTCAATATCGGCGCCTGTCCCTTCGTTGTAATCTATCACTTCAATTGCAAAATCATTCGGGTCGTAGTCATAAGCGCTTGCAGTTGCTGCTAAACAGAGGCAAAGTAAGAAAAAAACTATTTGTGCTATCGTTTTGGACATTATTTACTCTCTTCGTTTTCGAAGCATCAAACCGCCAAGGCCCAACAATATGAGTGTCGCCGGTTCAGGAACCGCACCGGCGCGGCCATAAATCCAGCCGTCCAAATAGCCGTCATATAATACCCTGTCGGCTACACCGAAAGCAGGAGACGTCCATTCTGTTTGACCAGCGTCCTTAATCCAATAGTGCCACCAGTCTTCACCACCTCCGAAGCCAATGTCGCTATGACCATTAAATGTTATACCGTCAACAAAAACTCCCCATCCAAAGTCTTCTCTGACTGTGGTCAGGGTGGTTTCAGCTTCAATAATATCAAACAGACCCAGGCCGGTAACGGTTACATCTTCAAAACCGACAATAAATTCAGCTACATAGCCATCGTCCCACTCAATGTAAAGTTCGGCACTGTTTTCGCCGGCGCCGACCTCAAGCGGTATCGCTACAACTACGGAATTTACTATTGCCAAAACAGCAATAACATAAATTAAATCCACAAATCTTCTCAAAGCCATATTACACACTCCTCTGGTAAAAAATAATACTATTCACTTTTTTAAACCTGTTGTGCTTGTTATATGTTTTTTACTTCACACAAAGAAATCTGAGCGTAAATAAGCCGCTCGTATTTCTTACTTAACTGTATTTTCCTCCTTTCACCTTTTATCCGGCCCTTATCGCGAGGGCGCACAAAAACAAAAAAGCCGCCGTTCCCACGAAAGAAACGACGGCCTTAAAAATCAAAATAAAAAAACTGCACCGTGTTCCAAATCGCGAGAACACCACGTATGCTTAACTAACTGCAGGTAGGTTTTCTGACTTGCCTCTTACCTCAAAACTCCTTCCCATCCGGCACTAACTTAATTTTAGTACCGAACAGTGGATAAAAATGTCTTTCGGATTTCCGAAAAAGAATCGGAACAAAGGCTTACAGCGGCGCGACCGTCGCGGATTTTAACCGCGTTCCCTTTTGATTATCCCCAGGATTCCAAACAGCATATTTGGCTTCCTCAAAAAACACAAAACTCCAGGGCCTGCAGCCAAGATATTTTCTTTTCAAAGAGCAACTCGCTGATTTTCTATCAGACTGTCCAATAGTCTTCAAGTAAAAAACAAAATTCTTAAAAATTATTATTGCCTGAGGTAAATAATAATACCGGTCAGTATCAAAATAGCCACCACACATACACCCATTGCCGTCATAAATATCCACATAAAGCGTTTATTCTGCCTGGACATAAGGTATTTGAGGTATCTGTCGCTGGTGGCAAATGTTTTGCTCATCTGCAGTATGCTATCGGTCTGGCCGGTTGTGCTCTGGTCTAATTTGTCTAATGTATCAGTAAACTTGTTAAAACTTTCAGCCATTTGCACATCAGCATCGGCAGCGGCGGCAAGCTGATTATTGATATCTACCAGGGCGTCGGTTTGCTTGCCTGTTTCGGTCGGGATTTTTGTAACTACGTCTATAAACTGCTGGTCTTTAGCAGCGGTCGATTTCAACTGTTCGAGCATCTGTTCTGTCAATTTCTTTTGATTTTCCACAACAGCCGGAAAACTTTCCAGCAGTTTGGGCAGCTGGTCTATTCGATTCATTAAATCTTCGTGCTGGCTGATTTGACGGCCCAGATTTTCATTGATACCCTTTAGCTGCCCGATAAGATTATTGAAGCCATCCTGCAGTTTTTCGAGTGGTTCGGATTTATCCATTGGCTGAACAGCTTTTACTAAAACCGGATTTTTTTCCGCTCCGGTGTGCAGAAATTTATCACTATTGGGGTCCGGCGAAGGCGATTGCTGCTGGATTAAGCCGTTATCATCTATATCCGGCTGATAATTTTCAGAACCGGATAATTTACGCGTTCGCAGCCAGCGGTTTGTTTTCGACAATAAATCCTTTAAAGCCATTTCAAAATCCCCAAGTATAATTTCCACTTGCCGCCGAGCTCACAGGGCATAAAGAGTCGTCTTTTCAGGCTTTTTAACTTTTATCTGCGCTCTCGGCCTTCTCATGCATTTAATACTTTCAGAAAACCCGTCAAACTCAAATGACTATTAGAAAGTTTTTCTGCTGAAAGTTCAAGTTATTTTTGCTACCATTACAAGCAGCTGTTAGCAGGGCGACTTTATAAGATAACAGGAAAGGCAGATAAATGAAATTAATTACATATTGTAAAAATAAGTCAATTTCCTGCGGAATACTGGCCGATGAGCGAATAATTGACATTCCATCGGTCTGGAAGGGTGCAAATTCGCCCCGCAGTGTAAAAGAAATTCTTCAAAAAGGCCCATCCTGCCTTGCAAAACTTGCCGAATTGGCCGATTCCGCCGGTGATTTCATACCGCTCGATTCTGTCAGCCTCCTGGCCCCTATACCGAGGCCGGGCAAAGTACTTGCACTTGCCGGAAACTATAGCGAGCATATTCGAGAGGTCAAACTCGACGATGGGCTATCGGATTCGCCGCGCCAAACAACCGTTCCCAGACCATTCATTATGCCGCCGACGGCAGTAACCGGCCCGGGCGAGCAGATACCCTGGCCTGTCTACAGTGAAACAATTGATTATGAACTCGAACTTGCGGTGATAATCGGCAAAGAGGCCAAATTCCTGAAACCCGAAAACGCCCTTGATTATGTTGCCGGATACACTATTGCCAATGATGTATCCGCCCGAAGCGTTACTTTCGCAAAGTCAAGAGCCAACCGACCCTGGGATGAATTCTACGACTGGCTTAACGGCAAATGGGCGGACGGCTTTTTGCCGATGGGCCCGTATCTGCTTACTGCAGAGGAAATTGAAGATGCGCAAAACCTAAATATGAACCTCACCGTCAACGGACGCATCCGCCAAAAAGCCAATACTTCACAGATGATTTATCCCGTGGCGGATATCGTGTTATTTTTAAGCCATATAATGACACTCGAGCCGGGAGATGTTATAGCTACCGGCACACCCGCCGGTGTAGGTGTGGTTACAGGCGAATTTTTACAGGCAGGTGACAGTATCGAATGTACTATTGAAAAACTTGGCACGCTAATCAACACCCTCGGCGTCCGCCCGGAAAAATTCTACGAACCTTTGGCACAATAATAATTCTTCCGCAAAAAAGCAAGCCAAGCTGTAATTATACTGTTTTGTGCTCCAAAAAACCTTCGAGCCTGCGAGACCTTACAGGGTGCTGCAATTTCCTTATCGCCTTTGCCTCAACCTGTCTGACACGCTCACGGGTAACCTTGAAGATTCTGCCTACCTCCTCAAGGGTGTAGGTATAGCCGTCGCCAATTCCATATCGCAGCTTGATAATCTCACGCTCACGGTATGAAAGTGTTTTCAGGATAATATCAATTCTCTCCTTGAGCATTTCCTGTGTAGCCGAAGCCACCGGCGAATCAATCTCGTCATTTTCGATAAAATCGCCGAAATAACTGTCATCGCTTTCGCCTATTGGCCTGTCAAGACTGATTGGATGTTTGGAAATCTTCAGGACCCTCCGGGTTTCCTCTACGCTCATATCGGCTTCTTCCGCTATCTCTTCAGGGGTAGGCTCTCTGCCCAATCTCTGCAGCAGTACCTTGCCGGCGACCCTAGGCCGGCTCATCGTTTCTATCATATGCACCGGAATGCGGATTGTGCGTGCG
>CAZIKS010000118.1:5937-11822 GCA_964539795.1 uncultured Pirellulales bacterium | reverse complement strand
GTCTATAATCTTCTATATAGTCCATACTGCCGTGAGCGGCCTTTTTGCCCTTTTCTCCGAGCTTCTTCCATAAGGGATGGTTATATTCTTTCTTGTATTCTTCAAAAGGCTCCCAAGCGTGGGCTTTCGGGCTTCTATCTTCAATATAAATCACCTCGTCAGGATAACCCCTGAAAATGCCCTTTGTTCCCTGTACGAGGTTTATTCTGCTGTAAGGTCTTGGTGTATCACAATCGTGGCCGATGACAATAGTCAGGCCGTTGGCCGTTTTGATTAAGCTGAAATTGACGTCACCATTGGCGTAATTTTGCACGGCTTTGGGGTGTTCCGGACCAAAGAGCTTTGTTGCAAGAAGCTTTAGTCCTCTTGAGTTTGTGCTCATTGAAACAAGGTAATCAAATTTATCCCCGCGGTTAATGTTCATACACTGAGACAGGGGCCCCAGGCCGTGGGTAGGATACAGATTTCCGTTGCGCCTGACCGAGTGGTCGCCTCGCCATAAGCCTTCACCCTTGGAACTTAGCTTTAGATTGCGCAGATCATGCATATAGCCGGCTTCGCCGTGGAGAAGCTCTCCAAGAACACCCTGTCGGACCATATTCAACACGGCCATCTCCGTCCGGCCGTAACAGGCGTTCTCCATCATAAGACAGTGCCTGCGGGTTTTCTCTGCCGTCTCGACGAGCTGCCAGCACTCATCAATTGTAACGGCAGCCGGCACTTCGGTTGCGGCGTGTTTGCCGGTTTCCATGGCCGCCACACAAATAGGTACATGCCATTCCCACGGTGTAGCGTTGTAAACCAAATCAAGGTCCTCTTTTTCACACATTCTTTTAAAGTCAGTTTCGCCGCGGTAATAGCCGGCAGGCTTGTTAAAACCGGCCTCTTGAACTCTCTTTTGAGTTCTGGCGACTTTTTCTTCGACGATATCACAGACGGCCCTGATTTCGACGCCTTCTATGTCCAGTAAATTCCTGATATGGTTTGACCCCATACCACCGAGGCCGACGTAACCAACACGGACCGTCTCTATTGGCGGAGCGCTGAACTGTTCGAATGGCTGCGTCATGCGGCCTTTTAGCATATTTTCACAGCCCGAAAGCCCCGCTGCAGCAAGTGTCAAGCCGGTTCCGGCAGCAGCGCCCAGTTTCAAAAAGTCTCTTCTGTTACACTCTGAATCCATAACCTTTGCCTCCTGTACTATACTTGAATAGTGCATTTTTCGAGAACCATTTTACAGCCTTGATTTACCCTTTCTAAACGACGATAATCTCAGATTTGCGACACTTTATCAAAATTCCATAAAGCCTGCAACCTTAAATTCAACCGTATTGCCTTAACTTTTAAGCGGCTGATAATGTGAATATTGATTCAGAGACAGACCTGCCTGTATAAAGCCTGCATTACTGAGGCTGAGGTTTTTTGGGTTTGCTTTTTAAGACTAATACTTTGCTCTCAGTTCCTGCTATTATTCTTTTTATATTTTCACGATGTCTGACAATAACCATCATTGGTATAACGACTGCGACCGTCAGTAAGGGCCAAAGATTTGCAAAATTCCAGCCGGGCGTTATCGTTATCGCCAGAATCAAAGTGACTGGAAAAGAAACGGAAGCAACAAGCGAGGCCAGCGAGATATACCGCTTAAGCAAAACGACAATTGCCCAAATGATAATAGCAACAATGGCACAAATAGTATAATAAGGCCAGAGACCCAAGGCTACGCCAAAACTCGCAGCGACGCCTTTGCCGCCCCTGAATTTTATATATACGGGGAAAATATGACCCAGTACCGCCGCACATCCAACAGCAAGCCATAGAAAAAGTGAAGCAGGTGTAGGTTCGGCTGTTTCTATAAAAGCCATCGCAATCAACATCGGGGCAAGGGACTTGGCCACATCAAGACAGAAGCAAAAAACAGCCCATTTCCTGCCGAGTGCCCGCGACAGATTGGTCGCCCCGATGTTGCCTGAACCGATACTACGCAGATCCTTACCGTGTGCTTTGGCGATGAGCAGGCCGAACGGAATCGAGCCGAGTAAATATGCACCGATAATTAAAATAATAAATACTGCCATTTTGCCTTCGCAGCTATGAAAATCCGCTCTATTAAAGTACAAACTTCAGGGCATTTTTCCAACAATAATAAATCTTTTTGCTTTTGGCTTATTATACTTTAAATTCACTTCAGGATGACTTAATTTTGTAAAAAACTACAGAACATATAACATCATCTGAAACTACACACCAAACCTTTTTCCCAAGTAATACATCCGTGAGATTATGCACTATCAGTCGCTAAATTACACACGTTCATCGTGCTTTTTCGAGTAATTTGCCCGCCGCTTCACAAACCATCTCGACAGTAATCGCCTGCATACACAAATGTTCCTTTTTTTTGCATACAGGTCTATCGCAGGGAACACAAGGAGCCTCTCCAATTATCTGAATTTCATTTTGATAGTCGGCCTCTGTCCATGCGGGATTATTAGGCCCGAATAAAGTGATAATCTTATATTTCAGAGCACCGGCTATATGCCGCGGGCCGGTATCGTTGGTTATTATCAGAGCCGCTATGGAAAAAAGGGATTTTAATTCACCAAGACTTAACGGCCTGTCTGCAAGGTTGATAAGCCTGGGTGTGCTTGTACTGCAAATGTTGTCGGCAATTCGCTTTTCGGCAGCAGCGGGCGAGACAGATACAACAACCGTTGCGCTGTAGTTATCAATCAGCCAATCGGCAGTTTGCGCGAATCTTTCACTGAGCCAACACTTGCTCGGCCCAAAAGCTCCGCCCGGAACAAGAACAACAATCGGCCCGTCGGCCTGAGCAATCTCCGGCAACCTGGCCTTTAAGGTAACACCTGCCTGAGGGTCGATTAGCAATTCAAGACTTCTGTCGGAAGTATCACAGCCAAGCCATGATGCAATTGCGAGATAATAATCAATCATAGAAAAGGGTTTGAATCCGGCTGCGGACAGTTTTGGCGGATAGAGTTTTTCGGTAAGCAAAAAGCCACGCCCTTCACGGGCATAGCCAATGCGTGACGGTATGGCCGCTAAAAGACCTGTCAGGGCCGAGGCGAAAGAATTTTTGAAAAGTACAGCAGAGGTAAATTTATGTTCCCTGAATTTTTTTGCAATCTTAAATGGATTTTTTTCCTTTTGTTCCAGCCAAACATCGTTGAAACGACCGGGTGAGAGAATCTGACGAACCACGGAATTAGCATAAAAAGTGATTTTAGAAGACTCGAAATGCCTACGTATGGCCCTCAACGCCGGCGTGCAAAGAACCGCATCACCCATAGGAGAAGGAAGCCAGACTAAAATATTTTCGTCCTGCATCTGGTTTTTCACATCCGGCCTGAAGAGATATGCCTCGGGCATCGCTATTTTCGCCCCTGCATTATATAAAAGGTCAGCGCCATCAACTGGAAAACAACAGCAAAACCAAGGGCAGCCAGTAGGAAATTATCCCCACGGCCGGGATTCATCAGAAGCCAAACACTTATCAACAGGCAAAGAAAAACAAGGCCCTGCACTATACCGGCTATAACTCTTATCATGGCGAATTCTTCAAACATGCCAGCTCGATGCATAATTTTTAGTTGTTCCAGGATATTACTGAGTAATTGTTCATTCATCTCGTCGGAAGTACTGCTGTCAATCGGTATTTTTCTTCTCCGCGTCTGTCGGACAGGTTCGACTGGCTGGGGTGGGGGCTGAGTTTGAGGTGTCGGCACCGGGTGAACTTCAATCGGCTGCTCGCCGGAGGAACGATGATGTTTCTTTATGATATTTACCGCCTCTTTCATATTTACAGCTTTATAGTCCGGCTTTGGCTGGCCGGGCTCATAGCTTATTCTATGCGAAGGAGAATCTATCAATATCGTTTTACAGCCGACTCGCCGGCCAGCCTCAATGTCCCGGCTGCTGTTGCCAAGCACCCAGGAGCAGCTAAGGTCAATATCCATCTGGTCAGCAGCGGTCAAGAGCATACCCGGATTAGGCTTCCTGTCTTCACTTTCCTTACGATACTTGCGTACAAGACCCTCCGGATGATATGGACAGTAGTAAATAGCGTCCAAATGCGCCCCCTTCTCAGCAAGCAATTGTTTTAAGCGGTCGTGAATTTCACCAAGAGCCTTCTCCGTTACAATTCCCCGCGCCACACCCGACTGATTGGAAACAACAATCAACTTATAGCCCATGTCTCCAAATTCGATAAGCGCTTCTGGGACACCATCCAGCAGCTTTACCTGCTCGGGGCCGCTTATATAGCCGGGGTCCTCAATTAAAGTGTCATCTCTATCTAAAAATATCGCTTTGTTAGACATAGCCGCCCTATTCACAAAAGTTTTGTTCTATAAGTTCACAAATTATATGGTAAGCAATCTGATGAATTTCCTGGCTGCGAGCCGTTGATTTATCAGCAGCACAAAAACAAATATCAGCTACCCGTTCGAGTTTGCTTTCAGGGCGACCTGTAAAGGCCAATACACAGGCGCCTTTTTCCTTTGCCAGCTCGGCAGCAGCAACAACATTGGCCGAGGAGCCACTTGTCGAAATGGCCCACAAAATATCGCCTTTTTTAGCCAATGCTTCAAGCTGCCGAGCAAACACATTTTCATAGCCGTAATCGTTGGATATCGAAGTCATAACGGACGTATCAGTTGTCAGTGCAATCGCTGCCAAACCCCTGCGCTCGCGCTCAAATCTGCCTACAAGCTCCCCGGCTATGTGTTGAGCGTCTGCAGCCGAGCCACCGTTGCCGCAGATATAAACCACACCACCCTGTTTCAATGATTTGATTATCGCTTCAGCAGCAGCGACAATTGTCCCTGTACCACCGGACTCAAACTCGGCAACCATCTTCTTATGTACGTCAATCGCAGCTTCTACCTGTTTTTCAATACTTTTTTCCATCAAACTTTTTTCCAGACTGACTTCATTTTCTCAATTACGGAGGTTGAGCTTTTTCCTTCAACAAGCGGTGCAAGAACAACCCTGCCGCCATAAGATTCAACAAACTCGGCTCCGATGACACCCTTGTGAGCCCAATCCCGACCTTTTACCAGGACGTCAGGTTTTACCTTTTTGATTAAGTCAAGGGGGTCCGGCTCATCGAAAACCGTAATATAATCGACCGTTTCCAAAGCACCGACAACAGCGGCCCTGTCGTTCTGGTTGTGAATAGGCCGTTCAGGCCCCTTGATGTTCCTGACCGAGCTGTCGCTGTTTAATCCGACGACAACCGTACCACCCTGAGCTTTGCAAAATTTCAAAAACTCTATATGCCCTCTATGCAGCACATCAAAGCAACCATTGGTAAAAACTATAGTGTTTTTTTGACTGCGATGCCAGTCAAGTTCGGTGATTAAAGAGTCAACTGAACGAACCTTGCCGGTTTTGTCACGATTTTGACCAACAATTTCGTTAATGATTTCGTCGACAGTCACCGTAGCAGCCCCGAATTTTCCGACTTCAATACCGCCGGTGATGTTGCACAACTGTACCGCTGTTTTATAATCACAACCCGTACCCAGTGTCACAGCAAGCGTTGCCAAAACCATATCGCCCGCTCCTGTAACATCGTAAACACTGCGCGGCCGCGTGGGTATGATTTCACTTTCCTTTTGGGTTTTAAGGTATGCTCCTTCTCTATCGAGCGTGATTACCACAGCTTCCAGACTCAATTTCTCAGCAAGCTCCGCGGCCGCCTTAGCGGCGTCTTCTTCGGTTTTTATCTGGAAGCCAACCGCCTCTGCAGTTTCGTTACGGTTCGGCGTAATAACAGTTGCCCCAACATATTTTGAATAATCGCTGGTAAGACAAGGGTCAACAAGAACTTTTTTACCGGCTTTTGCCGCTGATTGTATCATTTG
>CAZIKS010000118.1:0-5927 GCA_964539795.1 uncultured Pirellulales bacterium | reverse complement strand
GAGCAAAGACTTATTATAATCCTGCAGGCAAATGAGAGCGACGTGTTTCAAATTGTCTCTGTAAAACTGCAGGATTTTACCATACAGCTCATTGGGCAACGGCTCTGTGGATTCCTCATCGAATCTCATCAATTGCTGCTGGTGCCGATGCTGTGCCAGTCCGATGAGCCGCTGTTTGCTGATGGTAGGTCGGTCCTTTACAGTAAACAATCCGGCGGTGTCTGCCCCAGCTTTGTTCAACGCCTGTTTTAGAATCCTGCCGTTCTGGTCTTTGCCTATTACTCCCAGGCAGACAGGCAAAGCTCCTAAAGCGGCAAGGTTCTTTACCACGGAACCTGCCCCGCCGCAGTTATACTCGGTTTTGGTAACTTTCAGTACGGGAACCGGGGCTTCAGGGCTTATGCGCAGGGCATCCCCGTAGATAGAGACATCAAGCATAAAATCGCCTACAACCAGGACTTTAGGCGAGCCAAGATTCGTTACTGTTTTTAACAATTTTTCGTACATTAATCGGATACAAACTCAGGCTAAAGTTCTTCCTTTTTAATTCTTCGAGATTTTACCTGATAACTTCTCTTGAATCAACCGTATTAATTCATCTTCCCCTGCTATGATTTTCAGCTCAATTGCCAAATACGCAAACATTATATCTTTCCCGGCGGAGGTCGGCAAAATAGCTTTACTCCAGTCCTTCTGCGTCGTAAGAATCAAATCTGCCTGAAGATATCTGGCTTCTTCATAAATATCGGTTAAACATTCCTCGGTGTAGCAATGATGGTCGTTATAAATTTTCGAACCGACCAAATCAAGTTTCAGGTCTTTTACAGTGCTTAAAAAGGCGTCCGGATTGCCTATTCCACAAAAGGCAAATATCTTTTTGCCCATCAGTCCTTCAATGCTGATTTGGTTTTGTGTCAGAGACTTCACACAAACCGCTGCATGTATTGACCGTGCAATTTTCACGTCCGGATTGGCCTGCTGCAATTTTTCTTCAATCCGAGGTAATTCAGCTTCATCGACCTGGTCACATCTGGTAATAACTACGGCATCGGCCCTGTTTAATGCACTTACAGGTTCTCTTAGCAGCCCTGCCGGGAGCATCCTTGGTTTGCCACTTGCCCTGCTACACCCGAAAGGCATGGTTACATCAATCGTTACAATATCCAAATCCCTCGCTAATCGCCGGTGTTGAAAACCATCATCCATAATCAGTACATCTGCCCCGAATTGGTCGACAGCTTCGGCTGCAACTACGACACGGTTCGGATTCACAATCACTTTGGCATCAGGACAGCCTTTGGCAAGAATCGCCGGCTCATCCGAAAGTCTGCCTTTTTTTGTCTTATAGCCGCGGGTTAATATCGCACATTTACAGTTCTGATTTTTAAGTGCTGCGTGTTGAGTTATCTGCCTGCACAGCCAGATTACAAGCGGTGTTTTGCCCGTCCCTCCAACCGTTATATTGCCGACGCTGACAACAGGCACATCAGCGTGATATGTTTTCAGCCAGCCTTTGGAATAGAAAAAATTCCTCAGGCGAATAATAACCGAGTAAATCGATGCAACGAGGTTAAGGAAAAAAAGCAGAACCACCGCCCAAAAACCACTTTGTCGGCCTGAAATCAATCTGCGATAACTGTTCTGATCCAATTGTCACCGCCTTCTGTTAATCTTTCTATTAAATAACTGCCTCTACAGACTACACGGAATTTCACCTTTTTACCACAAAAAATTAAGGTAGACTAAGGACTCAAAAGCGGCAGGTTTTAACCCTCAAACATCGTTTATCCGCACAACTGACGGGCAATAAAAACTTTTTTTGGCACACTTAATCATTATAATGGTTACTATTATGAAAGTGCTAATATTCGGCGGTGGTTCGGTCGGCCTCGGAATTGCAAGCTGCCTGATAAAATCAAAAGCCGACGTTCATATTATCGCAAGGGAAAAGACGGTACTTTCCCTCCACAGAGACGGCCTGAAGAGAAGGGGTATTTTCGGCGACTGTCACGCAGAACCTTCGGAATTCAGCAGTTATTGTCGGCTGAGTGAAATTCAGGCTCAAGCCTTTGATTATATACTAATATGCACTAAATCATTTGATTCTCTCGAAGCTGCAAAAGAGCTTTCCGTTTATAAACGACTGTTTGGAGAAAAAACGAAAATAGTGCTTTTCCAGAACGGCTGGGGCAATGCCCAGGTATTTTCATCCTTTTTCAGCAGTGAACAGATTTACAATGCCCGTGTGATTACGGGATTCCATAGAGTCGAAGGTAACGAAGTTGTAATAACGGTACACGCCGACTCGATTCATATCGGCAACTTATTCAGGTGCGACTGTTCGTGTATGGAAAGTCTGTGTGAACTCATAACCAAAGGCGGTATTCCATCTGAGGAAACCAATAATATAGAAAAAGACCTCTGGGCTAAAATGCTTTATAATTGCGCTCTAAATCCCCTGGGGGCCATTCTCGATGTTCAGTACGGAATTTTGACGGAGAACGAAGCCACTCAAACGATAATGAATAATATTGTAGAGGAAATATTTAATGTTATGGCTGCTTCGGGTTACCAGACGCATTGGCAAAAGCCGGCGGATTTCCTTGAGGTCTTCTATAAAAAGCTGGTGCCGGATACAGCCGAACACAAATCATCAACTTTACAGGATATCCTTGCGAAAAAGAAAACTGAAATTGATGCCCTCAACGGCGCCGTTATAAAACTGGCTGAAAATCACCAGATGAATGTCCCGTATAATTTGACCGTCTATAATATGGTTAAATTTCTCGAAGCCCAAAGCTACTAAGAAACTTACATTTTTTCGATGATGGCGTCGGCCATCTGGCTCGTGCCGACGGCGGTCGGGTCATTGCGGTCCGGTTTCATATCGTAAGTTACGTTTTTACCCTCAGCAATTACCGCTGCTACCGCGTTTTCCAATCTTTCAGCCTCGGCCATTCTGTCTATGTGTCTGAGCATCAACACTCCGCTCAATATCAAGGCTGTCGGATTGACCTTGTTCTGGCCTTTATATTTCGGAGCGCTGCCATGAGTGGCTTCGAATATAGCCCCCTTTTCGCCAATGTTTGCTCCGGGCGCTACGCCCAGTCCCCCGACCAGACCGGCACATAAATCGCTTATTATATCGCCATAAAGGTTCGGCAGCACGATAACGTCATAAAGCTCGGGCTTTTGAATCAGCTGCATACACATATTATCAACGATGCGGTCTTCAAATTCTATATCAGGATATCGCTTTGCTACATCACGGCTGACTTCGAGCCATAAGCCGTCTGAGAACTTCATAATATTGGCCTTGTGAACGCTGGTTACCTTTTTGCGCCCCATTTTGCGGGCGTAGTCAAAGGCGAAACTGACTATTCGGTCTGTACCATGTACTGAAATCGGTTTTATGCTTATGCCGGAATCTCCACGTATTTTTCGGCTGCTGTGTTTGTTTATCCAGTTAATAAGTTCATCGGTATCCTCTTTATCTTTTTGAAATTCGATACCTGCATAGAGGTCCTCGGTATTTTCGCGCACAACCACAAGGTCGATGTCGGTGTATCTGCTCCGCACACCCTTGTAGCTCTTGCAGGGCCGAAGACAGGCATATAAATCGAGCGACTGGCGGAGATGTACATTTATGCTCCTAAAGCCTGTTCCCACCGGCGTGGTAATAGGTGCCTTTAGTGCAACACCGGTTCTCTTGATGGATTTGACTGTTGCTTCCGGCAAAGGCGTACCTTCCCGTTCCATCACATCTGAGCCGGCTTCGACCACGTCCCAGTTGATTTCAGCACCTGCAGCGTCGATACATCTGCGAGTAGCCTCGGCGATTTCCGGGCCGACCCCGTCGCCTGTAATCAAGGTAACGTCAACCATCTATAATACTCCTAATCGTTCATAAAAGGGATATGCTATCGCCTAACGGCAAAAATGTCAACGCAAATCGTAAATTGCGTTTTCGAGGTTATTTTCTTGTAAAAATGTTTTTGTATGTGTAAACTTCCGGCTTTTTGTTAGAATGCATTTTAATTTAAGTTGGGTTTTGACATTTTTCAAAAAGTGTTTTAATCTTTTGTTTTATTTGATTTCGGGAGTGTAGCTCAGTTTGGCAGAGCAACGGCCTTTTAAGCCGTAGGTCTTGGGTTCGAGTCCCAACACTCTCATTCGGTAAATCTCTTATACATATATCAAGTTTCTTGAAAGCAAAAACTTTCATAAAGATTGTTGGGGCGGTTGTTATATTCGCAGGTTTATGCGCACTGGCCGCCTTTTATGCACAAAGCAGAGAACAGGATTCACAGATTGGCTTGTGGTACAGCATAGTTCCCCCATTGACGGCCATTTTACTTGCTTTTGTTACAGGCCGGGTTTTCCTGAGTTTAACAATTGCCATTATTGCAGGAGGCCTGCTCACCGCTGTCCCACAGGCGCCATTCAGTCCGGCTGCATGGCTGCAGGCCGGTACAACATGCGTCTCTTTTATCACCCAGGCCCTTACAACAAAAAGCAATCTTCAAATACTTGCCTTCATCCCGCCGATTTTCGTGATGATTGCAATTATTTTCTCTTCCGGAGGATTCACCGGCGTAATAAAGCTGCTTTTGCGCTGGGTAAATGGAAGAAAATCCGCTCAGTTTGCCACATTTTTGATGGGCTTGATTTGCTTCATCGATGATTATACAAATGCGATGGTAATCGGCTCAGCGATGCGTCCTGTCACCGACCGCTTTGGTGTCAGCCGAGAAAAGCTCGCCTTTATTGTCGATGCTACCAGCGCGCCAATCACCGGACTGGCTGTCATCAGCACCTGGATTGCATACGAGGTAGGCCTGTTCATTGCAATAGCGAACCAACTCGGCATCCAAAAGGACGGCTATTCAATTTTTTTTGACGCCCTTAGATTTCGCTTTTACTGTATTATTATGATTTTTTTTATCTTCCTGAATATTGTTCTTGGCCGTGATTTTGGTCCGATGAAAACCGCTCAGAAAAAGGCGAAATCCGGCAATAATCAACATCGCCCAGAAATCTCGACCGATTCAGATACCGCCGAGCAATTTAAACATCGACCCCGCGCAATAAACGCCCTTTTGCCCCTGGGGGGGCTGATAATCTTTGACTTTACCGGCTTATGGCTAAGCGGCGGCGGACCAGCCAGACTAAAGGCCGGCGGTTCTGTCTTCGACTGGGTCTATTGGCGCCAGGTCATTGCCAACACCGGTAATACCACTGTAATTTTATTTTATGCCGCTTTATTCGGACTAACTCTGGCCTTAATATGCGCACTTTTTGGCAGGACACTTAATTCAGCTTCCATAGTCAGATGTTTCCGGACAGGCCTGAAAAAAAGCCTGCTTCCCCTTATAGTTCTGACCCTCGCCTGGTCGTTGAAGAACTGCTGTGATACTTTAAATACAGGAACATTTCTTGCTTCTCTACTGGCCGACAATCTCTCGCCCTTATGGTTCCCGGCTTTGCTTTTTGTAACTGCCTCTGTTGTCTCCTTCTCTATCGGCACCAGCTATGGCACTATGGCTATTCTAATCCCAACAGCTATTCCAATTGCATTTGCACTCGACGGGCAAAGTTACGGCCTCACAACTATAATCTGTTTCGGCTCGGTGTTGGATGGCGCAATCTTCGGAGACCACTGCTCGCCAATTTCAGATACAACTATTATGAGTTCAATTTCCAGTTCCTGTCATCTTATGAGGCATGTGCGGACCCAACTGCCCTATAGCCTCTTTGTTGCGGGCCTGGCGCTGATTTGCGGTTATGTTCCCAGCGCTTTTGGCCTTTCGTGGTGTTGGAGCATCGGTGTGGCAATATTAATCATGGTCGGTTTTTTTATCGTGCTTTCCCGAAGCAGGAAATAGCGCTAGCGTGGTACACTATTGCGCTAACTTAATAAATAGTCC
>CAZIKS010000117.1:5688-11924 GCA_964539795.1 uncultured Pirellulales bacterium | reverse complement strand
TTTCAGCGTCCCCTGGTTCCGTGTTTATACTAATACTGATGTTGTCGGTGTTGAGCTGGCCGGTGCCATGAAAAATATCATCGCAATAGCTGCCGGAATTGTTGACGGCACAGGGGCCGGAGATAACGCAAAAGCAGCGCTGTTGACCAGAGGACTCGCCGAAATAACTCGCTTAGGGATCGCTTGCGGAGCAAAGCCACAGACATTCGCAGGACTGACCGGCTTAGGTGATTTGGTAACAACCTGCATTTCACCAAGAGGAAGAAACCGGTCATTCGGCGAGAGGATCGGTAAAGGACAAAACATCGAGCAAGCCCAGTGGGCCACCGAATCGGTCGTAGAAGGCTTTGCCACATGCAAATCTGTTGTGGCCCTCGCCCGGCAATATGACGTTGAGATGCCTATCACGAAGGCTGTCTATCAGGTGCTTTTCAATAACAAGCCGGTTCAAAAAGCAATTGAGGATTTGATGAATCGCAGACTCAAGGCTGAGTGATTCATTTGATTAATTCAAAACCAGGAACTCAACTGTCCCATAAATCCTTTATTTCAATACCCCTTCCGAGGGTACCAAGAGGTATTACGGCAAGTTTCGGGAGAAATCTCTTCTTTATAAAAAACATCCACTTTCAATAAGTTTTTTTCCATGGGATAAATATATAACCGTCAGCTTTGTTTATGAGTAAAAATCACTCTGACGAATCCGGTTCACGGATATTATTGGCAGTACTATCCACTTTGTGCAATTCTAACTGAAATTGGTGCTTAATATTTCTCCCCCCGTTTGGCTCTTTAGGCTTCTGTTTCATATATTTTATTTGGTGAATGTTACAGGTGGGAATCCTGATAGAAGATAGGAATTTTTGGGTGAAATAATTCAAAAAATGTTTGGCCTTTTGAAAAAACATGCATACTCGATTGGCGTCGATATTTGTGACGACAGTCTGAGATTAGTCCAGCTCGGAAATAACGGCAAGGGCATCCATCTGATTGCCGGAGCTACTGAACCAAAGCCCGATGATATAGAATCCGGCAGCAGCACCTGGCAAAGATGGGCGATCGAGACTATCCATAAACAGATATCGAGCAGCAATTTTCAGGGCAAAGAAGTGGTAGCTGGAATCCCAACAAACGCGGTCTTTATTGACCATATCAAAATGCCCAAGGCAAGCCAGAGCAAACTACAGGACGCCCTGTTTTCAAAAATAAAACAGAAGCTTCCGTTTGAACCGGTCATGGACAACACTATGCTGAAGTACGTTCAGACGGAGCAGGATAATGTTGTAGTCATGGCAACTGAGCGCACAATCATTGACAGGCACCTGGCGATTTACGAAAAGGCCGGCACTACAATCAAATCTATAAGTGTCTGGCCGATAGCGTTAGTAGATTGTTACGCAACTTTTTTCGGGAGACGCAAATCCGACCTTGAAGCAATTGTTATGCTGATTTGCATCGAAGCAAACTATACGAATGTGGTAATTTGTCGTCACAAAAACCTGCTCTTCGCTCACACCATATTAATAGGAGCCCAACAGCTCAACGACGAAACAGAAATAAATAGATTGGTGTTTGAATTGACTTCATGCAAACGACAATTTGGAGCGATATACAAAAATACACAAATTGAACATTTAATATTCCTTTCGAGTCGGGCCGCAGACAGAAATGTATGTGCAACTATAGCAAAACAGTTGGAAATGCCTGCACAGATTGGAGATTGTCTGGCAGCAGTGGAAATAGCCAGTTCCTTTCGTTTGGAAAGGGACTCCGAAAGTGATAAAGGTAAAGAGGATACTGGTCATCCGATAGACAGGAGAAATTGTCAGGTTAACTGGGCAATTGCCTTTGGAATGAGTTTATCGTGAGCTCAGGTTCCATACAAAAAGAGGGAGATTAATAAAATGGTTAATATAAACTTTGTCCCCGATGACTATATACGAAACAACGAATCCAAAAGAACAAACCTGATGTATCTTATCCTGCTTGTCGTTGTGATGACAGCATTAGGCGGTTCTTTCATAACCATCAAGATACGTCAGCGAGCCTGCTATGCCAAGGAAAAACTTGTAAATTCAAGAATGGCCAAGATGCATGAGGCTATCAAGCAATTTGATGAGCTACAGGTAAAAAAAAGAGCAATGATGAAAACAGCTCTCACAACGGCAGAACTGCTGGAACCGGTACCGAGGAGTATATTGTTGGCTTCGTTGACAAACAACTTACCTTCGGGAGTTTCATTAGTAGATCTGACCCTGCTTCAGAAGGAACCTAAGTATAAGAGCCAGGCTGTGGCATCCAGTAAATATCTGGCAGCACAGGCCGAGAAAGCCGGTAATTCCAAATTATCGGCGGAGCAGATGCTGGAGACGCATATAGAAATTGAAGGTATGGCTCCAAGCGATCTTCAAGTGGCTTCTTATATTGAGCGGTTGAGCAATTCGAGTTTGATACACAACGTAGCTCTGGTGGAGTCAAAAGAACACAAAATTGAGGATAGCACATTCAGACAATTCAAACTTACGGCGATGCTTAAAAATGATGTGCATCTTTCCAAGGAAGATGTTGAGACAATCAGAATTCAGGCTGAAGGAACAATATGGAATTTCTAATGCTGGTATGGTTAGGATAAAAGCTCCTAATCCAAAACAGCTAATTACACAGATGAGGGCATAATCATGACAAGCAGTTTTAGAAAAATCGTATTCTTCGTTTTGTTAGTGGGTGTCTCCGTGGTCGGCTATCAATATATGATTAAACCGGCTAATAAGGATTTGGCTGAGGCAAAAGGGAAAGTTGAGACAAAACTGGCTCAATTGGCCAAATTCGAAGAGGCCGCTACGGCAGCGGAAGATCTCGCAAAGCAGCTCGAGAAGTTGCAGGAGGCAATTGAATTCTTTGAAAGCAAATTGCCGCCCACGAGTCAAATTCACGAAGTGCTCGAACAGGTGACAGTAATTGCACAAAAACAAGGCCTCAAACCAAAGACAATTCGAACACTGACGAGAAAAGACAACAGCGGCTATATAGAGCAACCTTTAAAAATGCAACTGGAGGGGAATTTCAGTTCGTTTTACTCTTTCCTTTTAGAGCTTGAGAAACTCCCGCGCATCATGAAAATTCGCGAGCTTACACTGGAAAAACGATCAGACGGCGAAGGTCAAATAGCAGCCGATTTCATAGTAAGCATATTTTTCCAGAACACTATCGGCTAAGAGGCCAAGAGGAAGCACCTGTCATTAGAAATAGTAAATACGAAATTAACGGAGCTTAGCAATGTTGTCCTTTTTACGAGACCCAAAGCTTGAAGATTTGCCGGCAGATGAAACTGCCCGTAATGCACAAGAAAACAGTAATGCTAAAACTCAGGAACAGGAATACTTCACTGTGGCATCTCATGGAAGAGAGGTTCGCAAGAGCACGACATTACTTGCCGTTTTGTTCATTATCGGCCTGTTATGCCTTTGGTTTATGATTAAAAAGAGTGCGCCCAAAACAGCTTCTGCGACCGAAGTAACTACGGAAGAGACGCAGATTGAGACAGCCATAGCCCGCCTTACCGGAATTAAGTCAGAAATGTTTACCAGTATGGATGAGATAGTAAATAAATTCTATGAATTTTCTGATGTACTTCAGGTTAAGGTTGATGAACTCGCGAAGAATCCCTTCCAGTTCGAAATGTTTCTGTCCAGTTTGAAAAGCAAAATTCCCGTTATGGAGGCACCAATCGAAATTGACCCTGAAGCGATCTGGCAACAACAAATAAGGCAAAAATCAAAGGAAATGCATCTTGATAGTATTATGCAATCTGACATGGGCAAATGCTGTATGATCAATAATAAAATTCTTTATGTAGGTAATTCAATTGAAGGTTTTAAGGTACTCCAGATCGATGATAGTCAAGTTAAGCTTGGATCAGGAGGTGTGGAGATCGTATTGACTTTGTCGAAATAAAATCCATCCTGTGATAAAAAATATGGAAACGAATTACTGTAAGTTAATGATATCAATGATTCGTATCTGAAATGAGAGATGAAATTTTTTAAGAGAGAGGTGTGATATGATAGATGTAAAAACAATATTGGCGGATGTGATCGAAAATGGAGCAAGTGACTTACATATTAACGTTGGGATGCCACCGGTACTGCGAAGAAATACAGAACTGGTCGAGCTGGATTTTTCCGCCGTCAGTAATGAAGATGTAAGAGAAATGTTACTTTCTATGGTTGGTCCAGACAAATTCAAAAAAATTGAAGAAAACAAGGACCTTGATTTCTCAACAAGCATTGATGATGGGCATCGTTTCCGCGTTAACGCTCACTATCAGCGGGACACAATTGCAATTTCGTTCAGAGTGATCCCGAATCAAATCCCTGCAATAGACGATTTGCACCTTCCGGCGGTAGTTAAGGAACTGACAGATTTACCAAGAGGTTTAGTGCTCGTAACCGGCCATACCGGATCAGGAAAAAGTACGACTCTCGCCGCGATGGTAGAACTGATAAACACTAAATACGGAAAACGCATAATCACACTGGAAGATCCTGTCGAGTATATGATAGAGAACAAAGAATGTATGATAGAACAACGTGAAATTGGTGCTGATTGTCCAAATTTCGAATCAGGACTTAAGCACGTATTGCGGCAGGACCCGGACATTATTATGGTTGGTGAAATGAGAGATCTGGAGACAACCGGCTCCACAGTCACTGCTGCTGAAACCGGTCACCTTGTCTTCAGTACGCTACACACGATAAATGCGGCACAGACCATCGAACGTATTATTGATATCTATCCGGCGACTCAGCAGAATCAGATTCGAACGATGCTGGCTAACACCCTGCAGGCTGTTATCTCACAGACATTATTCAGGCGTGTAGATGAGCCGGGGATGGTCCCTTGTACGGAGATATTGCTGTGTACTTCGGCTGTGAGAAACTGCATACGTGAGAACAGGATCTACGAGATACCGAACATTATCGAGACTTCACGAAGGTTGGGTATGCAAAATCTGGACAATAGTATTACAGATTTATATTTCCAGGGTTACATAGACAGGGAAGAAGCAATAATGCGATCGAGCAATCCTGCCAAGATGGAGAAAACGCTTGTACCAGTTGATGAATTCGAAGTTGTTCAGCCACCCAGTGCTACGGCCGTACAATGATTAAAAGAAAAATATAATCCCGGCCAACAAAATTAATAAGTTGGAGCATAAATATGTTTGAAGATTCTTTGAGAAATCAAAAAGGCGCAACTGCAATTGCAGAAAAACTGCACCAAAATTCGAGTGAACAAGGCCAAAATAATGGAGATCCCGCATCGGTATCGAAACTGTCGGTTCATAACCGGCAACGAAATAAGTGGGAAAGCATCAAAGATTTCAAAGTTGAGTTCGGGCCGAGCAAAAAGGATATTTTGAATTTTACGAACCAACTGGCAGTTATGATCCGGGCGGGTATAAGCCTTCAGGATGCACTTGAATCGATAGCTGAACAAAACGATAATAAAAAATTCAAACATATCATCTTTGATTTGAAAAATCGCATCGAAGCCGGACAAAGTTTTTCTCAGGCACTCGCAGAGCATCCCCATACATTTACAGATCTCTACATCAATATGGTGGCGGCGGCGG
Organism: uncultured Pirellulales bacterium; assembly: GCA_964539795.1. Taxonomy (GTDB): domain Bacteria; phylum Planctomycetota; class Phycisphaerae; order Sedimentisphaerales; family Anaerobacaceae; genus CAZTKW01. The sequence goes on along the minus strand of CAZIKS010000117.1, from coordinate 6,289 downwards.
AAATCAGCGGCTCTCTGAGTAGTATGCTTCAGAAACTGGCTGAGTATCTGGACTCAGAAGCCGAAACGCGTTCGCAGGTCAAAGGAGCTATGGTGTATCCGATCATCATAGCCTTCATGGCAATAGTGGTAACTATTTTCCTTTTATGTTTCGTTCTGCCGCGTTTTACAGCCATTTTTGCCGGCAAAGAACATTTACTACCAACTCCGACAAAAATATTAATGGCCAGCAGTGCATTCTTGCGCGGTTATTGGTATTTTATTGTCCCGACTATCGGCGCTTTTTTCTGGGGGTTCTGGTATTTCACAGGCACTACCGTTGGCAGACTGTGGTGGGACAAGACGAAATTAACAATGCCCTTGATTAAAACATTGTGCCGCAGTCTTTATATCACAAGGTCACTGCATACTATGGGAGTACTGACAAGAGCGGGCGTACCGATACTCAACACAATATCGATAACAGCCCAGATAGCCGGCAACGTCCTTTATAAAAATATGTGGCTCGGCGTTTATGAGGAGGTTCGTCAAGGGAAAAAAATAGCATCCAGTCTTGGCCAGTATAATCTGATGCCAAGCAATGTTGTACAAATGATAAGAAG
>CAZIKS010000117.1:0-5678 GCA_964539795.1 uncultured Pirellulales bacterium | reverse complement strand
GTCCAACTTCTATGCAAGAGAGCTTAAAACCGTTATCAAAACGGTGACATCGATGATAGAACCCATAATGATAATTGTAATGGGTCTTGTAGTCGGCTTTATTGCCATGAGTATTATTCTGCCGATATTCAGGATGTCCAGCGTTGTTTTGGGCAAATAAATATCTTTCACAAACCGATGGTATAACTTCCGGATAAAGATTGGGGGGAAGAGATGGGAAATACGAAAAATAAAAGTGGTTTCTCCCTCATCGAGGTGTTAATTGCGATACTGCTCGTGGGGCTTGCAATTGCCTCCCTCGTTGGCGCCAATAGTGCATTTACTCAGGCCAACGGCGCCGGTGCGGATTTGTCGACCGCCGAGTTTCTTTTCGAACAGATCAGAGAGCTGACCGCCCTGCTGCCGGTCATCGATCCGCAAACAGAAATTTCCACATTTGGGCCGGAAACCGGTGAAACACTCGCTAACTACGACGACCTGGATGACTTCGACGGTGCAATTTTTTCTCCGCCGATTGGTGCTCACAGAAATCCTCTAAATGATTTTGCTGCTTTTAGCCAGCAGGTCACAGTTGAAAACGTCGACGCATCCAACTTTGAGCAGGTTGTTAGCGACCATAGCAGTTACTTTGTTCGAATAACGGTAAAGATTTTCATGAATTCGAAGGAAATAAGCTCGGCGAGCTGGCTTCGAGCCCGATACTAAAATCGCTAAGCGTATCTCGTCAAGCATAAGGCGAGACACGCGTATTAAATTGGTATATACAAAATGAAAAATATGAGAAACAAAACTTGTCCTGCCCGGCCACGGTTCAATGCTCCGCCGAGACGAGAGCATGGTCGAAAGATACGAGGTACTTATGAAAGTCCCAGGGACTCCGCCACAAGGGGTCCCCAGGCGAACGTATGGAGAGCGGTGCGTAGCCGAAAGATACGAGGTACCTGTGACAGTCCCAGAGACTCCGCCGCAAGGGGTCCCCAGGCGAACGTATGGAGAGCTACGAAATACAAAACCGGCTTTACCATCGTGGAACTGCTGATTGCCCTGGCTATATCAGGCATATTACTTGCCTCTATTGCGGTTGCCATCAACGCCTCGGCTATTAATTACCGGGAAAACGAGAATATGTTTAAGACAGTTAACAGCACCAGACAAGCATTGTTTCGCATGACCACTCAGCTCAGGACCGCCGACGCTGTCGATCCCAATGCATCAACCAATCAATGCTCAATGATTACAGCCGACGGAGATGATATTACTTATCTTTACAACAATGGTGACAATAAACTGTATCTGATTACAAACGACGACCTAACCGATAGTGATTATGTGCTTTGCGACAATGTCACTGCTATGACTTTCACAAAAAACACCGTGATCGAAGATGCAATGATAAAAGTCAAGAGTGTCCAGATTACAATTACGGTTCAAATTGGTAACACACAACGAACGATTTCATCCGCTGCGGTCATCAGAAGAAATCTATATTAACAATTAATATTCAGCCCCGGGTTTTACCCGGGATTCATTATTCCAATACCGGCCAATCCATACCCTTTATGCCGTTCACCGTCAAATTTGCATCCGGTAGATTATCTTGTGCCGGCCGAATCTGCTTAGCCTTTAGCATCCGGATCTGGCCGTCAACAAAAAGATAATTCCGCGATCCTTCCCAGCACCACCAGCCGCTATCATTATCTATCGGCGAATGATTACTGAGCCATTCACCTATAAGAATCTTCCCGGAAGGTTTGGCGACATCCGAAGATCGCTGCCGAACCGAAGGTTGCGGATTATTGTACGTATCTTCGGAGCTGCTCATACTATCGATCTGTTCCGGGTTGTGGTAGAAAGCCATCGAATATGAGTAACTTGTGGACTCGTATTTTTCTTTGGCGGTGCGATCCTGCGGACAAAACAACACCGATGGATTATTCGCATCGATATTGCCGCCCAGAAAAGGTTCGACAAACGACCTCCAGCCACGCCCCATCCAAAGCCAATAGCCTGCCGGAAGAGGGTCCTGTGCGCAGGGGAAAATATGGTCGTTCGAATTCAGATATAAATTCATTGCTATATTAATTTGCTTTATGTTATGAGTACACTTTAAACGCATCGCCATTGATTTTGCCTTCCTCAAACCCGGCATAAGTATAGAGAGCAGGCCCGTGATAATTGCGATAACAACAAGCAGCTCAACCAGGCTAAAGCCACTCGTATTTTGTCTTTTCAATGCTTCTAAAAAAATAGATTTTTTTCCCAAATTCTTATACATCTTCAAAAACTCAGATTCATACTTTTTTATATTTGGAACAGCACTGAATTCCTATCTTAATCTATCACTCAACATTCCGAGCCATAATAACAATACAAGAAATGACTGTCAATATATGCTAAGCACAATCTGGATACTATGATAAGGACATTTAAGTATAATCCTGATCATCTAAAAAACCTTCGCGTAAAAACCACTCGGCGGATTATAATCTGATACATATAATAACTGATAATGGAGAAATACAAATGAATACCTATATCCGTAAAGTTTCACTTTTGCTCGCTATAATATATGTCTTATCACAAAGCCTTACTACTAAAGGGCTTACAGGCACGCAAAATCTGCCCAATTTGAAAACAAACATCTCAAAGCGGATTATTATGCTCGGCGAATTGGTGCCGGGAGGCCCCGGCAAAGATGGGATTCCTTCAATTGACAGTCCCGTCTTCACAAATCCGGAAATCGCCCAAGAATGGTTAAGTCCCAATGAGCCGGTCATATCAATCGCTATCGAAAATCAAGCCAGGGCTTATCCACTCCAGATACTCATCTGGCATGAGATTGTAAATGATACGATTGAAAAAGTTCCGGTCGCCGTAACTTTCTGCCCCTTATGTTACAGTGCAAATGTTTTTGACCGAAGAGTCAACGGCGGAGTTTACGAATTTGGCGTTTCGGGAATGCTCAGGAATTCAGACATGGTAATGTACGACCGTCAAACCGAAACTCTGTGGCAACAAATTACAAGACAGGCAATCGTCGGCGATATGGTCGGTTCAACATTAAAAAGCATCCCGGCACAAATTATATCCTTCGAGCAATTCCGGTCCGTGTATGAGAACGGACTTGTGCTCTCACGCAAAACAGGCTACCGCCGCGATTATGGACGAAATCCCTACGCCGGTTACGATGATATCAAAAACAGTCCCTTTAAGTATAACGGCAAAAAAGACGACAGATTATTGCCTATGGAAAAAGTAGTCACCCTCAGCCTGGGCGATTCGAACATGGCTTATCCTTACTCGGTCACAAAAAAAATCCGTGTAATCAACGACAAAATTTCCGATATGCAGATAGCAATATTTCACACTGATGGGGCCGTCTCTGCCTTGGATAAAGAGCGAATTGCATCCTCACGTCAAGACGGCTCAACAGGAGTTTTCAACCGACAACTGGACGACCGGCTATTAAGTTTTCGTTATCATCAAGGCAAAATCATTGACGAACAAACATCAAGCAACTGGAACATAACCGGCCGGGCAACTGAAGGCCCGCTTAAAGGCATGCAGCTCAAGCCTCTGCCTCACGGAGACTATTTTGCCTTCGCCTGGCTCGCGTTCAAGCCCGAAACAGAGATCTACAAACCTAAATAAATCATCTATGGACGGGTTTGCACGGCGGTTTTTAATACTAATAATCCGGTTCTTCTTCGTCCTCGTAGAAATCATCCTGATATTCAGGAACCTCATCTTCTTTGACGGCGGAGGAATGAAATTCCAGGTCGGTAAAATCGTCGCCATCATCCTCTAACTCGTAATCCTGGACTTCTTCGTGAAGCTCGAATTCTCTTTCTGCTTCCCACATATTTTTTCCCTTTAAAACATCGACAACAAAGGCTTACAAGGGATGTTTATTCGAATGCTGATACTGCCAAAACCTTTTGCTTAAAACCACTGATACACATGGATTTGATAGATTTTACGATTTTTCTCAAAATTGGTTCAAAAGTTTTCTTTCGCCGTGAAAAAATATATCCCCCCATTCTTAGCCTGAAAAAGGCCTCCCCCGAAGAAAAAGTACCCTCTATAGGCCAGGCGTACAAATTTAATTCCCGTGAACACTCTTAAAAAAATACCCTCAGGAAACAAACTCTGCCTCCCGAGGGTTCAAACTACAAAACATCTAACGATAAGCTAAGCGGCGGCCTTTAGACCGGCCGACACAGGCCCCATTTTTACTCCTGTCGATATCCCCGAGGCATCGCCGGACGATGTCCAATTATTCATTGTAAGTCTGATTATCTTAAAGGATAAAGATATTAGAGACTAAATGATGAATTATTTGGATGTCAGATTCGCAAAATAGCAAGAAATGGGACAAAAAAAGCCTTTTTTATGCTTGACCATTATTGATAATAATGATATGTTAGTATTGTGAAGTTTTGTACTTTGGATACATCGACAAGGAGAAATTGGACCAAATCATGATTTGAATGAATAGTAACACACTCAGGGAAAAAGCAGATTGGCCAATTGTTTCTGCTTAGTTTCGTGGTGATTGAAGGTATTTTTCAGAAGTGTAGGGTAAAGCATTTAAGGAGGTTTGATAGAATACAAGTTTCTGGAAAGGAGGTGAAATATCTGATCTAAAATCTGGAGAATTCTTCACTAATCATAAGTTGTCAAAAAAGGAGGATAAGGCGGCAACTAATCTTACAAATCTAAACCTGGGTATGTTGTATGTAAACTCGATTATTGTCTGTCGTTTTATTCGAAATTAAAGTTGTTGTTATTTGAGATGGGCATAGTTGATGAGGGAATTGCGGTGCTCATCAGAAAGGGCAGGTGTTTTGGTGTGTGGCCAAAACATTATCAAGTGGCATGGGAGAATATGCTGAATATATCCTCCCAAAATAATGAAAGGAAATAAGTATGAATACTCTAAAGAGCATTGTTACGGTTGTGTTAGTAATACTCTGTTTTTCATCTGTAAGTGTTAGGGCTCAGGATGATGCCCTAATCGCTCATTACAAACTTGACGGTAATTTGAATGATGAGATGGGACTGTCGGACGGATTATATGCTGCAGGTGCAGATCCCGCGAGTAAATATATTGAGGGAAATGATGGTACGGCAAATGGTGCACTTCTATTTGGTGACCAAAGCGATACATGGTGTCGTGTTGATTTGGGAACTTATTCACCAATCCAGATGGGGACGGATGGCTCAATGACCCTTGCTTTCTATGCATACTGGAACGGCAATAACGGCACCTATCAGGATATCATTAATAAACGTGATGACTGGAATGACACTGGAATGGTATGGGGTATTGCTCAACATGATCGTTTTAGTGATGTTCTATCAATATGGCGTGGAGGAGGTGGTGATAGGGAGGCGCTATGTACAGAAGGTATACCCCTACAGGAATGGACACATGTAGCATTTACTTTGGAGGGAGTCGATGTCAAATTCTATATCAATGGTGAATATATAAATACAGCGGACTTCGAAATTGCTAGTGGGTTTGAAGCTATGATACATGTCGGATGCTCCCCAAACGGTCAGGGTGATTCTTTTAATGGAGCACTCGATGACATCCGTTTCTATTCGCGTAAGCTGACAGATGAGGAAATCATGGCTATTGTAGTTGAGGAGGAGCCGGCTCCTCCGACCGCGGC
>CAZIKS010000116.1:0-11948 GCA_964539795.1 uncultured Pirellulales bacterium | reverse complement strand
GAAGAGCCCTGATAGACTATCAGGTTGATAGGCCGGGTGTGTAAGCGCAGAAATGTGTTAAGCTAACCGGTACTAACGCTCGATTACTTGACCATATCAATCTTTGGTTGTTGGATGGTTAATACTTTGGTTTGTGCTCATATTACGCATTTGTATTTTCGATTGAGTCCGCCTCTGGCGGATAGCGAATTTGCTGGTGACCATACTGATGGGGAAACGCCTGATCCCATTCCGAACTCAGAAGCTAAGCCCGTCCGGCCGATGATAGTCTTTGAGGCGAAAGTAGGTGATTGCCAGCAATTATAAAGGCCGGCGCGAAAAACGTGCCGGCCTTTTCCTTTCGTAACTGGTGATACGGCTTTAGAACTGTTGACAACTACAGAGTGAAGTTTCAGCGTAAATTAAAGATTGTGATTTCCGGTCGGGTATTAAAAAGTGTACGCCCGAATCGACCGAGACCGCGGTTAACATAAAGCTTCTTATTGCCCAGACTGTACAATCCGGCGTAATAATCATGACGATTAAAAAGTGGCCATCCGAATGATGTAACAAATTGAACCGGTATCCCGTGGGTATGACCGCACATAACCGCATCAAAATCAAATTCCTCAAGGTGTTTTACGCTGTCAGGATTGTGTGCCAATGCGATAACTGGCCCGTCTGTCCCGACATTGGCAAAAGCTTTATGCGGCTCAAAATCGTCCGCCCACAAATCTCCCAGCCCTACAAACCATAAAGACCCACCATCGACTTCCAAAACGCTGGAGCCATTCCGAAGAACCTTCACGCCGCAGTCTGTCATATCTCTTATTATCCGGTGCATCTGGTGTTCCCGCAGTGAGCCGAAAACCCCCCCGATGCCATAATCGTGATTGCCTAAACACGCATAAACACCAAGACGGCTCTGAATATCTGAAATCAGTTTTATCATCTTCTTTCTGAATCCCCCGTAAATATCATGTGTAACGTAGTCTCCCGTCAGAACAACAATGTCGGCGTCCAGATGATTAATCCGCTCGATACAATAACGCAGATACCTCATACTTACGGTCCTGCTGCAATGAAGGTCGCTGATATGCACCATGCGTTTGCCGTAAAATTGACTGGCCAACTCCGGCAGGTGTAAATCAATCTGGATAACTTCGAGATTTTGCAGGCCGCGACCATATACATCAACTCCACAGGATATACGAGATTCTGCTTTCTGCGGCGATGTGGTCTGAAGATAACGACTTCCCCTGGAAACTAATCTTTTTACTACTCTTATAACATCACCCTTGAATACAAACGGTAGTTAATAACAATTGGCAACATATAACATTTTCTTACGTCTCGGACAAGCTTTTGTTTTGAAAAAAGTTCAATCAGAGTTTTGATATTTCCGCGACATTATAAGGATTTGCCGTGTTTTAATAAAAGAAATGGCGTTTAAGTAATTAAAATAGGTTCAACTGAAGATAAAAAATGTTGCTTAATCTTTCTTTCTGGTGGAAGCCAATTAGACATAAAGATATCCACCCCATTTGAATTCTGTGTGGATTGTAATGGTTTAATTACTGAAGAAACGGAAAATATATTATAATGTTGTTCTGTGGTCTCGGAGCCAGTCAAAATCAACGTCTTTGGTTGTTTTTTTATATTTTACAAACTGCTCTGTAAATTTAATGATTTGATTCATCATCTCTACTGTTTCAACCGGGTACTGCCCGACTGCTGTTTCACCGGAAAGCATCACATAGTTTGAGCCGTCAAGTATTGCATTGGCTATATCTGTTACTTCTGCTCGTGTTGGCCTGATATGCTCGGTCATACTTTCGAGCATTTGAGTTGCAGTGATTACGAATTTTTTTCTGTGGTTGCATTTTCTGATGAGCATCTTTTGTAATATTGGAATTTTATATATGGCCAGAGACACTCCCATATCACCACGGGCTATTATAATCCCGTCGGAGACTTCCAGTATCTCGTCGATATTTCCTATCCCCTCCCGATTTTCAATCTTGGCGATTATTTTACACTTAAAACCCCTGTTTTTAATAAAGTCTCTGATGTTGATAATATCCTCTTTGTTTCTGACAAATGACTGAGCGATAAAATCAACTTTATTCTCGATGCCAAACTCCAGGTCTGATTTATCTTTTGCGGTCAAGTCCTTAAATTTCAGCTTTATCCCCGGAATGTTGATTCCCTTATTCTCCCCGACGGTCCCGGGTATAACCACCTCTGCATTAAGAAAATCCTTCGTCCTGCTTTTTACTTTGAGAGAAATATTGCCGTCATCTATATAAATCAAGCTGCCAGTTTTTATATTACCTAACGCCCCCTTGTAATCGAACGGTATAATATCCTTCTCGCCTTTTTTTTCTTTATTTGTTAATCTGATTATTTGTCTCTTTTTAAGTTCAATCGTTTTTTCTCTTCTGTATTTGAACCTGCCGATTCTTATCCGGAACCCTTCCAAATCCTGCAATATTCTTATATGTCGCCTGTACTTTGCATTCAGTTTTCTAACCAAATCTATCTTCTGTTTATGCCCCTCCTGACTGCCGTGAGAAAAATTAAGTCTCACCACATCCATTCCGCCCAACATCATCTTTCTTAAAACAGTAGTGTTTCCGCTTGAAGGGCCTAATGTACAAATTATCTTTGTCCGGACCATTTTCTTCCCTGACATTACGTGTATGACTTACAAAAGCAATTGCGCTGACAGCATCATCTGTTTCTCATTTTTTTAACACGGCCGAAAGCAGGCTTTGCTCTTCACATTCGGTTTTCTAAGCAAACACAAAGCGGCATAGAAGAGGGCTTTCACTATACGACCCCCAATGCTATAAAAACTGCACTTTGCTCATAACTTTTTTCAGTATGTAACCGCTTATGATGGCAAGTGCGAGGTAAAATATGCCCCAGGACCATTGGTGGAAGAGGAACTTGCCGATCGACAGCAGTATCGCCAGCAGGAATACCGAGCATGTGATCCACCCGATAAGACTTTGCTTGAACTCTCCCGGGTATGGTTCTACGCCCGTGAGTTTTTGCAGCCTTCTCCAGCCGGGCCCGCTTATGCGCATCTTTTTGTAAAACTCGATTGTTTGCGGAGATGGTTTTCGCGATGTAATAAGTGTAACGCTCACCCAGGCCACAGCGACAACCGCAACAGTAACCATCAATCGGATAGCCATATAGTTTGTAACCGTACCGTCGGCTGCTGTAACATCAGGCTTTATGAAGTACATAAGATTCGCTACGATAAAGCAGGTCCCGATACCGGTGATTTCCGAATACGGATTCACACGCCACCAGTACCACCTCAATATCATAACAGTGCCGAGACCGGCCTCTAATACCATAAGATACATATAGGCGTCGATTATACGTTCCAGTTTTGTGGTAATCAAAAGAGCTACAACAATCAGGAAAATCATCCCTATTCTTGAGACTTTGACATAGTGTTTCTTGGTCGCGTTTTTGTTTATGAACGGCCTATAGAGGTCGTTGATAAGATATGAACTGCCCCAGTTCAGATGCGTATCAATAGTGCTCATAAACGCCGCCAGCAACGATGCGACCATAATCCCTTTCAATCCGACGGGCATGAATTTATTTATCATCAATGGGAACGAACTTTCCGAGTCCGTCAGATCGGGGAAATAATGATACGCGAAGACCCCGACAATAATCCATGGCCAGGGACGAATTATATAATGACAAATATTATACCAGAGGAAAGCGAACATCGAATCTTTTTCGCTGCGGGTCGCAAGCAGTCGCTGTACAAAATATCCATGCCCCGGACTCATGGGCCACCACGCAATAAACACATAGACAAGGAAAGTGACAGTTACGATGTCGAAGGTATTGAAGCTGGGGAAGAATCTTATTATTTCCTGTTTGAAATTAGGGGCGGCAGCGAGTTTGGCCATCATTGAAGTTCCGCCTGCAGTTGAGGCGTCGACATAGACTATGACCGCCAGAGCGATTGAGCCCACCATAGCGAGAATAAACTGTACGAAGTCCAGATACGCTACACCGTAGAGTCCCGATAGTGTAGCGTATATCATGACGCAGACGGCCAGAATGATTATTAATAACGCTGACGGAGTAACATCTCCAAAAAAGGGCGCCTGGAATACAGGTGTGTCGGACAGGTTCAGCATAACTTTTAGAATCTTTGCCATCGCAAAGGTAACCGAGGCGGTGACCAGACAGTTTACCCCAATGCCGTCATAGAAGACCCTGAAGACTCTGAGTATAGAGGTGGCTCTGGAGGCGTCATATCTTTTGGTTACGAACTCAATGTCGGTGAGTGCTTCGGTTCTGCGCCATAGTCTGGCAAAGAAAAAAATCGTAGCCGCCTGGCCTATCGCCGCGCTCCACCAGAACCAGTTCATAAAGATTCCGGTTCGATGTGTCATTCCGGCAACGTTGAGCGGCGTGTCACACGAGAACGTCGTTGCAACGATTGAGGTCCCGGCGATAAACCATGGCAGCGACCTGCCCGCGACAAAAAAGTCAGTCGTGCTTTTTGAAGCTTTTTTGGTAAAATAGATTCCGATCCCGATTGCAATTACAACATAAACTACTACGACAGCCCAGTCTAATGGAGCCATTAGCTATTCTCTCCTGAACTTTCACTATATTTTTTAAATTGGTTTTATGTCGCCGATACAATAACTATATTCTATTTGCCGGTCAACTAAAACTTGAGAGACTTTTTTGTTAAATCTTAAAACCGGATGAAGGTCGTCAATTTAAAAGAGTTTTATACTGCTTGTTATGTGAATTTAATCAGCCATGTCGCTATCTGTATTTTCTTTCTTGTGATGTTCGGCAATGCTTTTTGATACGTATGGAATGCCGAAAAGAACACCTATTGCCAAAGCTGTAGTGATACCGGCCAGCGTGTAGTGACCTGCCCCGCAGGCCATTCCGATACTCGCAACAAGCCAGATAGTTGCTGCAGTAGTTAAGCCGTGGATACCCCCTCTGTCACGAATAAGAGCCCCGGCTCCAAGGAAACCGACACCCGTTACGATTTGTGCAGCTATTCTTGTAGCTGAATCCCCTAAACCTGCTCCTATCTCTTTGGAAAGAATAGTAAGAACAGCTGCCCCGAGACATATCAGGACATTTGTACGAAGCCCGGCGACCTTGCCGCTGATTTCTCTCTCAAGACCAATCCCGGCGCCGCATATAATCGCTAATACTATACCTATTACTTCATTCCAACTTATTAACATTGAAATCCCTTTTCTTTTATTAACTTTCGATTAATCTCTAATTGGCTTGGCTAACGAATTCTTTGTCGGTACCGCGTTTCATAAGCTGCTTCAACTCATCAAGATGATTTTCATATACCCCTCTTGGGCCGGTGTCGTATTTCTTGCACAGCGAGGCGGCCATCCCTATCACCTCGCCCATCATCCCGCCGGTTCGCATCACTCTCACTGTCCCAAGGGCTACATGAGTAACGCTTATGTTTCTCCCTGCCATCATCAGGTTCCCGATATTGCGAGAGTATAGACAGCGGTAGGGAATCGGATAGGGCTTGATTTCTGGCTGCTTGCATATCGACCGGAATTCACTGCCGGGAAAATGCTTGGAATTTTCCGGCTGTGGATAGTGAAGATCGATACTCCACGTCGTTGTAACACATCCGTCGCCAAATTCCTTGAATTGCTCGATATCCTGTTGCTGAAGGATTACATCCCCGAGAAGACGCCGCGATTCGCGTTTTCCCCCGATATAAGCCACCCATTCGAGATTCCGATTTAAATATTTTGCTTGGTCTCCGCTGTAATTCTTTTGAAATGCCCAGTTGCCGTAGATAGCGCGAAAAGAATAATCACGGATATGTTCAAATTCGGTAATCTGGTTTTGGTTCATACCCGTTTCCCAGTCCCATTCACCAGAAGTTACATTCTGACAACTTTCTTCATTGAACTTCAGTGCCCATGGGCAGGCGGGAAAAGGCGAACGTTTGTCAGTTTCCACTGAATACCACATCACCGATGTGCCAAGGACCATATTGTCGCCTTTGACCGGTGCCATTGACTCTCCGGTTTCGTTTTTACCCTCTCGTCCATAGCGATAGTCCGCCCCGGCCAGATAGCCTATTGCACCGTCGCCTGTGCAGTCGGCGAACTGAGACGCTTCAAAACGCAGTTCCTCGCTGTTTCGAATATGCTTGGCAATAACAGCCGCAATCCGGTTTCCCTGCATCTCAACCTTATAGGCATGCATATTAAGAAAAAGGTGTATATTCTTCTCAGACTGAACTATACGCAGCTTGTCCTTGTCATTATAATTGGAAGCCGGCTTTGCATTTCCTTGTCGCCCGGAGTCAAGTTCTTTGACAATATTCCCCAGCGCAGGATACGGTGGCAGGTTAATCCTGCCGTTTAAATGAACCCGAACTTCCGAACTGTTGTTTCCGCCTAATACCGGGCGGTTCTGTATCAGCGCAACTTCAAGTCCAAGACGGGCGGCCGAGATTGCCGTACATGTCCCTGCCATACCTCCGCCCACAACTACAAGGTCAAACTTACCTGCATCTTTAGGCTTTTCCGGTAGCCCGAGAACTTTCCGCCTAAAACCTGCCATCGGTTCACCTTCATTCGGCGGCCGAAAATCAAGATGTTTTGTAAAAACAATCGCATCACAGCGACCTTCGAAGCCTGTCAAATCATGCAGTCCAAGTTGGATTTTTTTTTCGCTGATTTCGACTTGTCCACCATCCTGCCAGTGCCATTGTGCCCCCTCAGTGCCGAATATTGTATCTATTGGTTTATTATTGATTAGCGCCAGAAATTTACCCGGTGCTCCTCCGGCATTCCAAACCGCAACCCAGTCACGTGTACGAACCCATATTCGGTATGTTCCCGTTTCCGGAAATTTTACCTTTGTTGTGGCGTCCTTGACTCCGATGCCGAGTCCGTGCGCAAGAAGATATGCCGATCCCATCTGATCCATCGACTGCTGGTCAACTACCCACCCGCCGAGGTCATCGAAATTCTCCGCCTCTATAAGAACTGTCGCCGCTGAAACATTCACCGCGGAAAAAGCCGCTATTGTCGCTGCAGCTAAAATATTCGTTAATCTTTTCATTTTTTGTCCTAACGGAAACTATGGTATTTGCTTTATCTTTCTACCAGTGTTTCATCGACCTGAATACCGAAATGCCTGCCGGCCTTTTCAATATGCCCGAGAACCTTATCGCCCGCTTTCAAGCTCGTAATCGAAATTGCCTTACCGTCTGGGTTGACGAGCCGAATCGTCTCGGCGTTTTGCATAACAAGCGATATCGGTGCGCCCTCGGCTTCGGCTTCGATTAGCATCATTGGCCTTTTTTCAATCTTGTTTCGGCCCAAGTAGGCTGTCTGACTTTTGCCCTTGCAGTCAACTATCATCACCTCGTCGCCGGCTTTAAGGTCGGCTAAGTATTTCGTTTTACCGCCCGGCGCAAGCGTGTACGCATGCACGGCACCGGCGTTTACGCGAAACGGCCGAGCCGCCACGTAAGGATTGTCGATGGATTCCGAATGCACTAAAAAAAAGCCTGAAGCCGTATTGCCGACAAGCATTCCCTCCCCAAGCGTCATCTGCGTACACGTATCCAGGCAGGCCCTGTCACCCATCCCAAGCTGCTTCGTCTTTGTTATCGTTGCTGTTATTAACACAATTTTTTCGCTTATCCCCCCAACGATTTCTGCCGTCTTTTTAATCTCGTTCACGCTGGTGGTATTAAGAACAACCCCATCGACGCCTTTTTCGAGGATTTCGACCATAAGCTTGGCCTGTTCACTGTTATCAACCTGCACCATAATATTTTTCCCTCGACGCGCAAGAAGATTTTCAATCGGGATTATCGTCCAGTCAAGCATTCGAAGAACCACGATTTTCTCAGCAGTTACTGCCGCCGCTTTGTCTTCGTCCGCCTTGCCGGAGATATCAACAAACTCGACATCTTTGCCCGGCTGAATGTCCCCTTTGGCTTCGACGGTTTTTATCTTGCCGAATTCTCGTACTTTCTCACTGTCCCCCTCCGGCAGAACTACCGCCTCAGCTCCGCTCTCAAGCGCAGATATTACAACCTCCTTATTGTAAGGTACCGCATTCACCCATAGCTTTTTCATTTTTTCGCCTTACCGCTTTTTATGAAATTTAACATAAAGTCCAGCACTTTGTCAACACATTTTGCTGTGCCTTCCGTTTTTGCTTGCGCGATTTGTTAAACGCTCGCCAGCCTCAAGAAGACCGGAGAGAAAGTCCGGTTCATAAACAAGCATTATCCAGAGTCGCAGTATAAGTATTCTTTTTTCAGGTCAATATATGCCTGCTCCAGTTGCGTCATTAACATAGTATGTTCGTGCAGATTGATTTCACCGGCAAAAGCGGCGGAGCCGAGTTTGGATAATTCACGCACGGCTGAGATCCACTGGGGCCAGGCGGACAGTTTTCCCAGCTCGTTCCCGTGATAAGCGTTAAACTCCTTAATGAGATAGTGCTCCGAGCGGTCTTCGACTAACTGCCCCTTCTGGCGGATTATTACCACAAACGGTACGATCATATCCTTCGCTGCCTCCGGCCTTTCACTAAATCCCAGACGTGCCCGGACCCATTCCTTTACCCCGAACACACCAAGGGTCGGATCAGATGGGATCCAAGTATGGCTGGTGTCATCGTATACTTCCAGCCACCGGTGATCGTTATGCATATAACCGAAAACGGATAGCTTACTACCGTGTTCAGCAATCAGCTTTTGGGCGGTTGCTTGGCGCTGCTTGCTTTTTGGCTGGATGTTTATTTCTTCCACCCACCTGGCCTCAATTCCCGACGCTTTAAGCAAGGCCATGAGAACCTTGGCCTGCTCGGCACAATTGCCGCATCGTCTCTGAATGATCTCCCCGACAGTACGCTTCTTGTAATCAGTCGATGTCCACTTGAAGTTTTGATTCATCCACTTTACGAGCTTTATGACACGTTTGCGTGTAGAACCCTCACTACCTGCCACTGATGTCGCAATTTCTTTTATTGTTTCCTGTTTGGTTTTGATATCTGATTGTTCAGACTCAGCAGCATTGTCATTGTCAACCTCTATAATCTCCCAAAATTCTCTTAGGTTAATTACTTTTTTATCCTTTAGTAAACGACGGAGGATATATCTGTGAGTAGCGCCAGTGATAACAACTATTCTTTTGCCGGGATTTTGTTTTGCAGTTTTGGCAATATTATTAGCCATGATGACATTGCGTTCTTGCCATTCATTAATTAAAAAGTGAAGATCATCCATCGAATGTTTATGTTGTGGGTGTTTTCCCATAATTACTGGCAAAATATCTTCCCAGACAGAATCCTTTACCCTGATAATTGAGTCAAACGCGTCGGAATTGATAAGCTTAGGTCCTGAATTAAGCAGGAGATATTCTTGAGCTTGCCCAGCATGGTCTTGAAGTAATGAGATTTTTAGCTCGATTGCTTCAGGATTATCTTTTTTAATTTCTTTAAGCCACTTGTCCCGTTGCTCACCAGAGCGTTTTCTTTTTTTATAAAAATCAGTTTCTTGACGATTTTTCTCACGGTCTCCCCGGTCGAAAGGTATTTGTTTTACGCCGAGTTTCATTGCAGCCTGATCTGCTGCCCACACTTCTGGACAATCGCTGTCTCTACCTCGTATTTGTTCAATCGGCCTGCCGTTTGGATCGACTAGACTCAAGGGCAACTCATTCAGAATTATGTCAGGCTTGAGGAAAATGATTATTTCTTTCAATACTTCAGGGCTATATTTAGGGTTTTTGTGGTGGGCTGTATGAATCGTGCCTATAATCACCACCTGCGTTTCTTTAGCCTCGGCAGGTACTTCTGATTCCGCAATACTTGTGGCAGCGCATAAGTTGAAACAAAGCAATATCGAAGCGAGGATTGTGAATGTTGTTTTCACTTTTTGCATCTGGTTCCTTAGCCTTGAAGCATTGCGATTGCCTCTTCGACAGTGGCCTTTTTGTGGACCATTTTGCTAAGTGCCTTGACCATCTTGGTCGGATTTTCATGTTGGAAGGCGTTTCTTCCGACAGATACTCCCGCAGCCCCGGCCTTGAGAGCGCCCTCAACCATATTGAAAATGTCCTCGTCGCTCTCCATTTTTTCCCCGCCCGCTATAACTACCGGTAACGGACATCCCTCAATCACTTCGGAAAAGCTTTCCGGACTGCCCGTATAAACCACCTTCACGATATCGGCGCCTAATTCGGCTGCGACCCTCGCGGCGTGCTTGACATTGGCGACGTCATATTCATTTTTGATTTTCGACCCGCGAGTGTACATCATCGCAAGAAGCGGCATCTGCCATTCGTAGCACCTCTCCCCGACAAAGCCTAACTGCCGAAGCATTTCCTTATCGGTCTCTGCTCCGAGATTTATATGAACGCTCACTCCGTCTGCCCCCGTCTTGATTGCTTCTTCTACCGTACAGACCAGTTCTTTTGCGTTTGGGTCAGGGCTCATCGAAGTCCCACCCGAAAGGTGAATAATCAGTCCTACGTCTTTGCCCTCGCCTCGGTGGCAAAAGCGGGGGACCCCTTTGTGCATAAGCACGGCATTTGCTCCGCCGGCAACCACCTTGCTGACCGCTTCTCGCATATTCGCCAGTCCTGCAATAGGCCCCACCGTAACACCGTGGTCCATCGGGATTATCACCGTTTTACCGGTATTGCGGTCCATTAACCGCTCAAGCCTTATATTTTTACCTACCATAGCTCTGTCTCCAAATTGTTATTTTATTTGTAAAGTTTAGCCGAAACGCCCAAAAACGCAAGAGAAAAATAATCCTTAAGGTTTTTCAAATTGCCCTTGACTGTTTTACTATTTATTTTTCTTGGGAGCCTTATAGTCTTCTGGCAGCAGAGAGACAAAACCACGTCCCTCTTTTTGTTTTTCGAAACTTGTCTTTGCCTTTTCAATCCATTCCGGCTTCGTTAAAGCCTCGACTGTTGAATAAGCCAGCGTCCGGGCTGCTGTTATCATTCCTTTTTCTCCGATACTCATTCCGCCACAGGCTGTAACCTGCCAGCTGTGCAGTGGTGCACCGTAAGTAAAACAGGCCGTCCGCAGACCCGATGTCGGTACTATCCAGCTAACTGCCGCAACATCTGTCGAACCTTTAAGGCCGGTAGGTTTTTCGACAAGAGGCTCAATGACTTCGCAGAGTGAATATTCGAATGGCCCCTTTAGTGCCTTTTGTGTTTCCGCTGCAAACATCTTCTCTGCTTCGGTAAATATCGGCGCACCGATTAATTCAAGATTTTTCTGTATCAGCTCGGTCAAAATCGGATTAGACAATAGCTCCGGGCACTCCGAGCCTATGTCCCAATCGACCGTCGTGCCCGTCATCAGCGCAGCGCCTCTGGCCATATCGAGCATCCGCTCAAAAATAATTGCCGCGTCGCTGTGTTTATCAGCCCGTACGAAATACCAAACTTGCGCTTCCGGCGGTACAATATTAGGCGCATCTCCGCCGTTGGTTATCACATAGTGAATCCTCGCATCTTCGGTCAGATGTTCGCGAAGAAAATTCGCACCGATATTCATCAACTCGACCGCATCTAAAGCGCTTTTGCCCTCGTGCGGAGAAGCGGCCGCATGAGATGATAAACCATGAAAATTAAACTTCGCCGTGATAACTGCTTTTGATGAGCCTGCCCAGACTTTTGTCTTATCATCAGGATGCCAGTGAAAAGATATATCGCAATCATCGAAAAGACCCGCTTTAGACATATAAATCTTCCCCGCCCCAAGTTCCTCCGCCGGACACCCGTACAGCCGGATGGTGCCTTTCAGCCCATGTCTTTCCATCGAATATCGGGCTGCGATTGCCGCTGCTGAGCTTGCAGTGCCGAAGCAGGATTTCGCATGAAGTCGTCTTCATGCCACCTTCCTAAGGAATAATCTTG
>CAZIKS010000115.1:8882-12031 GCA_964539795.1 uncultured Pirellulales bacterium | reverse complement strand
CATTACTTTATATATCGGAGGGCTATTTTTACCTACAAACTACAGATGCACCCATCCACTCCCATCCACTCCCCGCTGTTGTTGCCTTCTGCTCGGAAGCTCTTTTATCCGTGCGCCTACGGCGTACTTACTGTAGGTTTCCTCGTTGCGGCCTCCGCCAACAACAGCTACCACCTTTTTCTAGCCACTTTGAGCTATGGTTTTGAACTGAATGGTGAGCGATTCGACTGAACTCAGCCGAAGTCAAGGTAGGTTGGGCTTACTGTGGATTAAGCTGTATCACCTAAACCGAACAATATACAAGCTGAAAATAGCCTATGGCGTACCACGAAAAAATCAGGGCCATAAAAAGTATAAGTGCTAAGCTGGCTGTCTTTTTGTTTTTGTTCAAAAATATCAGAAGCAAAATTGCAAAAATAATTACTGTTAGTAATATTGTGCTTGGTAAATGGAAGGCTGAACCGGCGTTGGGAAAATTCACAATCTTCACTGCTTGTGTTGTCCAGGGTCCAAGCAGTGGGAAAAACTTATTAATAGCAATTGAAGTGCGAGTTGGGGTTATTAACATAGGTGATGAAAGTGCTATCGGCATGAGCCAGAGAATCAGCAATGTCCAAAGCCCTTTAGTTTGTCCGTTCTTTATGCTGACAGACTTGTAGCCTGCTATTACACCCATAGCTGCTAATACAATACAGCATAAAATGGGGTAGATCAATTCATCCGCGCTGTCAAAATGACCCAATTTGAAAGTGACTGCAAATACTACTACTGGAGCAAGGAGAACACTAACTATCCATAGAATAAGCACAAGCTTGTTTAGTTTATGACGGAGCTCACGGATTGCGGCCGTTACTGCACTAATTTCGATTCCGAATATCGACAAAAGGACAAGATAAAAACTGAAAGGTCTCCAGAAATACAGCAGGCTGCCCAGGATACCACCCAGCACAAGACCTCCTGCGCTTGCCCATAAACTGACTAAAAATGTGTTAGTTTCTTTTTCCATTATATTCCATTTCCCGAAATCACTAAACCAGGTTTTTCTTCCGTTGGTGTAGCATTAAAATACAAGACAAAACTTGGTCGAGCAAGTTTAATTACCACCAATATATCCTCTCAATTAACAGCCCCATTTTTTCACTTTTTACCTTTTGTCTTTTCTCTTTTCTCTTTTCTTGATCGAAAGCGCGGTTTTAGTTGCGATCACTCCCACATTGAATTTATTGTATCAACTGTCTTCTCAACCAGCACCTGGCCGCCCTCGGGGCCAACAATACCACTTTGAATTATAGCTGAATAATGCCCTCCGGCAACGGCTTTACTCGTCGGTAAATAACCAATGCTATTGCAGGCCAACTGAACCGTAAACGTCAGTATCGCCTTGCTGCGTGATTCTATTTGAACGCCGTAATCAAGAAAGGTCTCCATCGCATTGGTCGCGATAGCAATATCACCCAGGCGTATCACGTGCATTTCCATCGGTAAACAAGGCGGCACCTTATCCTGATAGTCATATAGATCGACAACAGTTTTGAAAAAGGACTCACGAGCATCTTTACCTTTCCACTGCTGATACCTTGCAAAACTATCATCACGCTCCTGTTTTGTAATACGTCTTTTTGGTAATTCAACGAAGCCAAAATCATGTTTAAATACAAGTTTTCTTTTTATACCATGCTTTGCGTACGGCATAACTTCATCGAGCGACCTGCCGATCCTATTGCCCAGTTCCTGCCAGGATTTTATCCCTTTTCTCCGGAGCATCTCTCTTTCTGCGGCTTTGCGGTATAACAAATGAGGTGACTGGTCGCCGGAAATAGCGCACTGTGGAAAAATAAATATATCATTACCATACTTCTTTCTGATATTTACCCGCACATCGTGCCAGATATCAGCTGTAATACCTGTCCCACCCTCTCGTTCCTGCGCCGGACAAGCCACGTTGATCAGGATACCTGTCAGCTTTTCATCATCATCCCAGAAGAAAAGCATTTTAACGCTATGATCTTCATACCCCTCAATTCCGCGAAAAGACTTCTTATTCGTTTCGCCATACATAAGAGCCATATTTTCGCCCAGCCACTCTGATTGAAGTTCACTATAAACTGCACGACGATTATGACCGATCACCGCCTGACCAAGCCCCCAGCTCATACCCATCCGCTTTCGACTCTTCCATGCCTCAACCACGGCATCTGCGATCTGGCCGGTCAAAAATTTACCATAGTCGGCCACCTGCATTACACCTTCCTTAGGGACATCGTACCAGCTGGTCTCTGTGGCTACCGGTGCGTTGTGAGTATGAGTAGCATTTAGAAAAACCTTATCAGGATCGATCTGCCGATTTCTTGACTTTACCGCTTTTCGTACATTCACCTGCAGCTCTCTTGTTATTATCCCAAGATCGCACGAGACCATTATAGCTGTCTCCACACTCTTATCACCGTCTCTGGTCTCGATCGCAAGCGCGGTACAAGTTATCGGGTCGAGAATTTTGTCGGAGATTCTAAGATTAAAGTGGCCCAGCAGCGCAACCGGTTCATCCGTGAATATATCTCTCACGGCCCAGCCGACATAAAGTTCTTGTTCGCTGCCGGCACATGCAATATCACAAACAACCAATACCAACAAAACAGCCAACACGCTTTTAGCTGCCAATTTCATTTTTATTACTCCCACATTGAATTACTTTTACTTGCTGTTTCCTCAACCTTCTGCCGTGAGAAAATAAAGTTGTTAAGATTTATTTTGCAGGTAAGGTAGCCCCGACAACAAATTAAGTCAAGAATTGTCCTGTCTTATTTTCATTACCTGTTTTTATTCACATAGTTTCTTTTGAGCGCGGAATTTCCTTTAATTTCCAAAATTTCATTGTCTTTCATTTTTTCTCTGCGCCCCTGTGCCCAAGGTATTTGCGGGATACAATATTTAGTGTTAATTTCCTTTTCTCCCTTTCCCTTGCGCAGCCAACCCAAACTACCCATTTTAACATTTCAAAGCCCTCACGGCCGGCGGTGTAAACCATGTGCAATTTTTTACAAATTTACACCATAAAACGAGTCATTTTTTCACTTTTTTTTCTTTTTTTTAGCTTTTTGTTCGTTTTTTTCGCTTTTTTCGTCTTTTTGTGCGTTTTTTTGACTTTTTTT
>CAZIKS010000115.1:0-8872 GCA_964539795.1 uncultured Pirellulales bacterium | reverse complement strand
CCCCAATTTTTATAAACCAAAACTACCCCCCTTCTATTCTATTCCCCAGCGCACTCTAACCCCCCAAGCCGCAAGACATTACAATGACTCACAGCCGAAAAATCAGTTATTTTTTTTCGGAGGGCTCAAAGACCCGCACTGTGTTCTTGCCAGCCAGCTTCGCCGCATAAAGTGCTTGATCTGAACGACTTGTAATCTCTTCAGGATTCGTGTCCGCGTCATACTGACCCAAACCCACACTTATAGACAGGTTTATATGCTCTTTTTTCCACGTTACCGGAGAATGCGATACCACTTCAACCATACGCTCAGCCACAACCACAGCGTCAGAAAGTGATGTATTAGGCAAAATAGCCCCGAACTCATCACCACCGTACCGAGCGGCCGTATCGATTTGACGGATACATTCCTTGATTTTTCGCCCAACCTGACGGATTACCTTATCACCGGTGCGATGGCCGTGGGTATCGTTTATTTTTTTCAGATCATCGACATCGACCAGAATCAGCGATATTTGCCCGCCGTATCGCCTAGCCCTCCAAAGCTCTTTTTCCAGAACCTCGTAAAACATCTTATGGTTTGCAAGCCCGGTCAGCCCGTCCGTTGTCGCCTGCCGCTGTATCTTCTCAAACATCTTTATATTGCCTATAGAAGCCCCTACAAGCTGGCTAAACAGCTCTATCAGTGCAATTTCCTCATTATTGAAGCTGTTGCCTTCCATCTTATCAGCTAAATTAAGCACCCCAACAACACTGTCCTGGCAGATAAGCGGAACAATAATACAGTTGTTGGTTTTATAATTCTGGGCAAAAGCTCGCTGTGATTTTTTGATTACAGGCTTGGTATGCTTGTCAATGTTGCCGACCTGTATGAGCCCTTTGCTCCTCACAGCCATAACCATAGGTGACGGCGGAGTTTGATTCAGCGAAACTATCTTGTTTAGAAGAAAAGGATGATTGCATTTCTGCAGGTGTAAAATATTATTGGTTTCGTCGAGTACATAAAGCGAGGCCAGCCTTACACCTACCAACTCCGGAACATTTTTAATACAGACATTGGCTATTCGCTCAATATCAAGGCAGTTTATCTGCTGAGCCAGAGGAATTACCTGCTCAATCAGGGAAATGCCCCCGGGGTTATCGATAACCTTATTTTCGGTACTTTTACGGTCTTCTTGCATAGCTTAAAACGGACATACTTTAACCATTCGTACAGTTCGGCTGCGCGCCAAAAAGCACTCCTGTTCATCTATCGGATATTTAACTAAGCGTATTTGGTAAAAAGTCTTGTTTATTTCCTCTAAATCATCCTTTTACCAAAAACTCTGATAATCACAACCGGTAAGAAACACACATAATTTCAGGCAAATATATTTGAATCCTCTTGTCGTTTTTTTGCTTGAAAAAGCCCTTTTTGAAGGCTTTATCCTGAGAAAGTAAAAAAAAGTTGGATTTTTTTAAAAAAATTTTAAAAAAAGTTGACTTCCGATAAAATGTATTTTACATTTTGCAAAATGTAAAATACATTTATATTGGTAGGTCGTTTTTATTAAAGAAGTTTCTTTAGAATGCAGTCGCAAGTTAAAAGCCAAATATTGCGAGTACCCATCAAGTTCTACCGAATTGGCGAATTGGTTCGTTACACCCCCTTCTCACGACAGACAATACATAACTATACTATAATGGGACTTATCCACGAGGCACAATGGACCGCAGGGGGACATCGACTGTACGACGAGTTGGTATTCCAAAGATTATCAAAAATCATGCAACTTAAGAAAACAAAAACTCTTTTTGAAATAAGACAGATACTAAACAGAGAAGACTCCAGTGGAAAATAAAGCAGCTTTAATTTGTATTTACTTTACCTTTACCCTGCTTTAGGGGGTGCAAGTAAGGACTGAGAGGCTCAAGGATGAGACACAAAACACGGTATTTTCGAGATTATTTTTCCCACCTTTCCTTATCTTTATATGTTGCAAGTAAACATATCCTGGGGAGTTAATTATGAAAAAACACAATACCAATTTAGGCAGGGAACTACTGTTTCTTTTAAGACAGCAACGGTATTTATATCATCAACTAAAAATCCTTACTGAGAGACAATGCAAATCAGTAGGAACGAATTCCCCCGAATTCTTGTTAGAAATTATTTCTGGGCGGCGCAAACTTGTTGAAAAGCTTCACGAATTGAATAACAAACTTCGCCCAATAAAAGCAAACTGGCAAAAGCTTTCAAGCCAAATTGAACCTAAAGACAGAACTGAGGCGCGTGAAATAACAAGTCATGTACATTCAATTGTTAGACAGATTATGTCAGCAGGCCCATCGGAAATAACCCAGAGCCTGCCTCTTGAACAGGATTGGAAATTTGATGAACTTTTAGCAGAAAGTAAACCTCAATAGCAAGGAGCGCTTATGAATCTGCCATCAACAGTAACGGATAATATTACCGAATTACTTATTAAAATAATCGAATTTACACAGGCTCGCCAAAAAATTCTCACTCAAAACATAAACAACATTGACAGTTTCGGTTTTGAACCTAAAGACCTGAAGGTTGATGAATTTTCCGAACTTTTACACAATGCAATCAGCGAACACACCCGAAGCCAGCGCCTTGTGCTCCGTGATACTGAAAATATTAAATTCGGCACAGCCGGCAATTTTGAAGTTACGCCGATAATCGATAAATACAGTAAAGAACTTCTTGAAGAAAATCGAGACGAATATCTCGAACTGCAAATAAACAAACTCTTAGAAAATTCTCTCAACCAAAGAGTAGCTGCCGAACTGCTAAAGCAAAAACAAGGTACGTTCTCAATTTTCGAATAAAACCGAACATTCAAAAAATAAAAAGCTAAATGAAAAACGAAACATTTGAACTACAACAAAT
Source organism: uncultured Pirellulales bacterium (assembly GCA_964539795.1). Taxonomy (GTDB): domain Bacteria; phylum Planctomycetota; class Phycisphaerae; order Sedimentisphaerales; family Anaerobacaceae; genus CAZTKW01. The sequence goes on along the minus strand of CAZIKS010000115.1, from coordinate 5,977 downwards.
GATGGAGAACTATCAACGTTCTGGAAAAGTACTATCGGTCACAAGCGGCAAAGGCGGCGTCGGTAAAACCAATATAGCAGCCAATTTGGCAATATGCATGGCTGCATCGGGGAAAAAAGTGCTGCTTATCGATGGAGATATATCCTTAGGCAATCTTGACGTCATTATGAATATTAACAGCAAATATAACATCTCACATATGCTTAAAGGAGTGAAAAGTATAGCAGAGATCATTGATATCGGTCCTGCAGGGATTGAGATAATCTGCGGTGGCTCGGGACTTGAAAATCTGGCCAACCTTAACGAATTACAGCGCCAGCGGCTAATAAGGGAATTTACAAAACTACAGGAGGACTTTGATGTAATTATAATCGATACCCCTGCCGGCATTTCCAAATCGGCAGTCGGTTTTTGCATTGCCTCCGACCATATTTTGGTTGTAACAACGCCGGAAGCTGCAGCAATGACCGATGCCTATGCGATGATTAAGGTGCTGGTTGGAAATAGATTCACCGGAGGAATAAGCCTTGTTGTGAACATGGCTGATACAATAGCAGAGGGCAAAAAAACCTATCAGCAGATAACAAACGTTGCAAAACGTTTTCTGAATATTCACGTTCATGATGCCGGTATACTGCTTAGGAATGAACGATTAATCTCAGCGGTTAGGCAACGAAAATCCGTTGTTTTAGCTTATCCCAGGGCCGGAATTACCTTATCACTGACTGCTCTGGCGGCAAAATTAAATAATATTTCCGCAGCGGAACCCAACAACGACAAATTTTTTAAGAAAGTTATTGGCTGGTTCTTCTAAAGTTTTCTGTAAAAAAGGCGATAAGTACTTTGTTAGTGTGGCAATTTATTAAATACAACTGGAAAGTCAGGAGTATATGGGAAGATATTTATAGGACTAAAGGGTGTTTTCAACAAAAATTATTGAACTTATAAAATTTCACGGAGGGACCTGTGAAAACTAAGCAACAAATCGATATCGACCAAATCTGGGAGCAGTTCCACAAAACCGGTGATGATTATTTCCGTAATCTGCTTATGGAACATTACAGACCTCTTGTAAGATACACAGCCGAGCGGTTGCACAGCAAATTACCCGACAAAGTAGAATTGGACGACCTTATCAGTGCCGGTATTTTCGGGTTGATGGACGCTATCGACGCTTTCGACGCTTCCAGAGGAGTAAAATTTGAGACTTATTGTTCGCCCCGCGTCAGAGGCTCAATTCTTGATGAACTGCGCAGTATGGACTGGGTGCCGCGATTAGTCCGTGCCCGGGCGAGTCAATTGTCAAAGGCAATGCAGTCGCTTGAGACAAATCACGGCCGAAAACCTACAGAAAAAGAGATCGCTGAAAAACTGAATCTGGATATGGATGAGTTCGACAGGCTTCAGCGAGATGCTAATGCGGTCAGCTTAGTGTCGTTGAACACAAAATACAGCGACAGTGAAGGTGAAAAAGAAGTTCGTGAGATAGATGTAATCAAAGATGAAAAAAGCCAGGACCCGCTGGTGGAATCTCAAAAGCGAGACCTGAAAAGTCTGCTTACCAAGGGGCTGACCCGTGCTGAACAACTGATTGTTATTTTGTATTATTACGAAGAAATGACAATGAAGGAAATCGGCGCAACGCTGGATTTATCCGAGTCCCGTGTATCGCAGATGCACTCATCCATTATTCAACGTCTAAAAGCCCAGATGAACAACCGCAAAAAGGAATTTTAGGTCTAACTTTAGTAACTCCTGCTGCGATTCGTAAATTAGTTGCCCCCTGCCCCACTATATTCTGTATACTTCCTTGCTTTTCACGGCCTTTATCTATATACTAAAAAGGCTTTTTGCAAGGAGAAAAAAATGAGATTTACAAAAATGCATGGGCTGGGCAATGATTATGTTTATGTTAACTGCTTAAAACAGAAAATCAAAAAGCCCGCTGAACTGGCGAAAGTCGTTAGCGACCGGCATTTCGGTATCGGCGCCGACGGGTTAATATTGATATGCCCGTCAAAAAAAGCTGATGTTCAAATGCGAATGTTTAATGCCGACGGCTCAGAAGCAGAAATGTGCGGCAATGGAATCCGATGCGTTGCCAAATATAACTATGAACATAAACTGGCCAAGGCTGGCAAGGCATTTTCCATACCCGGTCAGCGGTCCTTCTGCCCTGCCTCGTTGAAGATAGAAACCGGCCGAGGAGTTTTAACAGTCGGTCTTATAATAGACAAAGACGATAAGGTTGAAAAAGTCTGTGTCAATATGGGCCAGCCTATATTAGAAGCCAAAGATATACCAGTGGCCCTGCCCGTAAAAAAAGTAATAGAACAGCCAATGCAATTTGAGAACCGTGCATTCGTAATGACGTGTGTATCAATGGGTAATCCGCACGCTGTTTTTTTCCGCAACGACGTTTCAATATCCGCGATGGAAAAGTTCGGGCCGGTAATCGAAAATCACAGTATTTTTCCAAACCGGGTAAATGTGAACTTTGTTAGGATTCTGGGTCCAGATGAGTTTGAAATGCGGACCTGGGAACGAGGCAGCGGCATTACTCTGGCCTGCGGGACAGGCGCCTGTGCCTGTTGTGTGGCAGCGGTGCTTGGCGGCCGCTGCGAGAGAAAGTGCATAGCTCATTTACCCGGCGGCGACCTGGATTTGTACTGGTGCAAAGAAGATAACTGTGTTTATATGACCGGGCCGGCAGTTGAAGTCTTTGAGGGAACCTTCAAGCAGACGACAAAGTAGTCGTATCTGTACCCGGCAGCGTTACGAAAACGTCTTAAAAGTTCCAACTCCAATGCTACACTAAGCTGTGTTTATACCTTCGAAGGTACAACGTACGGCTTTCTGTATTTGCGGGTCAGCATGCGGTCAGCTTCTTTGTCACCGACAAATTTTTCTTTGGCACCGTCGTAAGTCACATCGCGTCCGAGACGGTAAGAAATATTTGCCAGGTGAGGCAAGACTGTGGACAAACATCCGGTCTCAATATTGCAGGCAAGGTTATCCTGGTTTCCGGAGCGAAGAACCCGTATGAAATTATCAAAGTGGCTGCCTCCAACGGCTCCAGCGAGGTCCGTTGGGTCCACCTTTTCTGCGGTTGCAGAACTTGGGCCGGGTTCGTTTTCCCGCCCAAAAAACGTTTTCCATCCGCCGCTAACCACCATCCAGCCTTTTGTACCATAGAAGAAATTTCCGATTTGAGTATCCTGCTCGGAGTTGGTGTACAGACCCCGGACTTCAGATTCGAGGATTGTACCATCGGCATACTTAAAAGCAGTGGTCTGAATGTTAGGGGTCTGCTGGTCGGAGTCGAAAGCAAAATATCCGCCTTTTGAAGTGATTTCTACGGGATGTTCGCTTTTTTGCAAGCCCCAGACAGCAACATCGAAAGCGTGCGGCGAGGTGTTGCCTATATCACCGGAACCAAAATCCCAGTTCCAGTGCCAGTTGTAGTGGAAGCGGTTGCGGTTAAAGGGACGCTTGGGCGCAGCTCCGAGCCACATATCGTAATGTACGTTCTTAAGGTAACTACTGTCGAAAGGAGGCACCTTGCCCTCAACAGGATAGCCAAAAAGCGGATGGCCCTGATGACTCTCGGAAGACGGGCCATCGGGGAATCTTTCGATGGATTCACGTGGCTTTAGACATATAACCCGGGCCATATAGATTTCGCCAATCCCGCCATCGTGAAGGAATTTCATGGCCTGACGAGTTCTGGAGTTAGAACGCTGCTGAAGGCCAGCCAAAACGATACGGTTATACTTTCGAGCTGCTTCAATCATTTTTCCGCATTCGAAGATATTGTGTGAAACAGGCTTTTCAACATAGACATGCTTTCCCGCCTGGCAGCCCCATATAGTACCAAGTGCATGCCAGTGGTCAGGAGTAGCGAGGCTAACGGCATCGATATCCCTGTCATCAAGAACACGTCGGTAGTCATATTCAGTTGACGGTGTAGAACCCTGAAGTTTATCAACTCTTTTAGCCTCTTCACCGAAGAGATTTTCATCAATATCACAAATGGTTTTGATACGAACATTAGGGATTTTGGTAAAGGCATCTACATGCCTGCCTCCCCGGTTGTGGATTCCCACGACCGCTACATTGATACGCTCATTGGCTCCGATTACACGGCTTCTGGGGGTTTGAGCAACGGTATAGGAGGCCAGAGAAGTAGCGGCAATAACGCCAGCCGCGGACCTGGTGCTGTGGCTGAGAAACTGGCGACGTGAAATTTGTTTACGAGTGGAAGACATTTGATTTCTCCTTAAATGTAAGCATAAATTGCTGTCATTAAGTTACTTATGTTACAGTAAAATAAGATGTATAAGGTTTAACATTTCAAATCCAAGGCCTTGTATCCTACTGAATCTGATTTCAATTGTCAAAGATAATTTTTCGAGGTGCCTGCGGAGAAAGTTAGTAAATCAGGCCTGTGTCAGGGCTTTGGCAAGGATATTTTCAAAGATAGTGCGCTGCTCAATCAAAGCCGTGATATGGTCCTGCGGTTTTGTGCTTGCCTCGAGCAGCAGCCATCCCCTGTAGTCCATTTTAACAAACAGATTCATCAACTGCTGATAGGGATAGTCAGTAATATTTAACTCGTGCATGTGGGCTGTCGCTCCAAAGCGGTCTTTTACGAGGTTGAAGTTGTACTCAAGGCCGTTACCGCTGAGGTCCTGCTTGTTTGAGTTCCAGCAGACGAAAACATTGGGATTGTCGGCGATGTCCATTATGGCCTTAATGGTTGGCAGTTCAGCACATCGGCCGTGGACTTCAAGGCGAATCTGCTGGCTGTAATCTGCAGCGAAACTGCCCACTATGTTCAGTGACCTGCCTATCTGCTCTATGGTTTTTTCATGCGGCACATCCTTGTGAAAGCTGTCTGGTTTGACCTTAACTCCAGTTCCACCAACGTCTTGGCTGAGTTTTACGAATGCTTTTGTTGCTTCTATAGCTCTGGCGAGGACGGCTGGGTCAGGATTGTCAAAGCGTTCATCCGAGCCAATGCCTACCAGAACGACCGGACTATCAGTAAAACGCTGTTTAACGTCCATTCGCTGGCGATTATTGAGGTTTGGTTCAACGCCGTGGCTGTGAGTGGTGCGCAACTCGACGCCGAGGAACCCGGTTTTTTCGCAATTAGAGATAAGGGTCGGTAGGTCCCATTGGCTGGCCCATAGATAGGTGACCAGGCCTAACTTCATTTTAGAGCAGGGTTTATGAGTGGTGACGGTTTGCAGAGCGGTGCAGGAGGTTAAAGAAGCGGCTGTTACAAGCGCAGCGGTGGTTTGGGAACTGTGTATTAAGAAGCGGCGGCGTGTGATTTTTTTGGATTTGAGGGGCATTTATTGGTTCCTTAAAACTCAGCTATAAATTAGGCTTAAGAACATAAGTTTAGGCTGGTAAACGAGATATATAACTGCGTTTACATATATTAGGGCCAAAGTTTCACATACGCTAATGGATAGTGTTATAGTTGTCAAACGTAATTTTTGAGCGGTTATTTTGCTGAAAGCGGGTAATGAAGTTGGGTTTGATTGGAGAAAATTTAGGCTCAAAACGGGGGTGTGGAGTTTTCGGGCACCCTTGTTTTTGGGCTAAAAATGGGGGTGGTTTTGTGTGGGGGGATTTTAGTCACCTTGGATTTTGGGCTGAAAATGGGGGTGGGGGTTTTAAAAAAGTCAAAAAAGTGAAAAAAAACGACAAAAAGTCAAAAAAAGTTAAAAAAAAGGGGCAAAAAAAAGAAAAATTGAAAAAAAAGTGACAAAAAGTGCACAAAGTAGCACATAGTTGACACCGCCGGCTGTGAGGGCTCAAAAATGTTAAAATAGGTAACCCCTTGGGGGCATGGATTTGAGCGGGCAAATTTACTGTCAAAGTGAGGGTGAATGGAATGTTAAAATGGGTAATTTGAGCGGTTCTTTTGCTCAACTGCTGCGTTACACAGCCCCGGCCGATGCTC
>CAZIKS010000114.1:0-12071 GCA_964539795.1 uncultured Pirellulales bacterium | reverse complement strand
GGAATATAGAAATGAACCAACCATTCGCCCTACGACAAAACAAACCCAATTCAAACCCAATTTCATACCCAGCCGAATCTAAGCAAATTGCGCAGTCAACCGTAGTATCAGTTCCGCTAATACAGCCGGTTCGTGAAGTGGACCTTATAAAGGAAGGAATTTTCCGGAAATGTTTTTTACAGCTGATAAACCGAATGAAAAACAGTTTGCTGTGCAGGTACTCGCATTACTCATCTTCGGTTCTGCTCAGATTTCGCCAAATAACCGCTGCTGCCGTGAATGTTTTTATAGTATTGTTGTTCTGAACTGTCATAGAAATCTGAACGCTCTTAACATAGTCAAGGCCGGTCGATGGATCCACGTCTGTGGCTCCTGTAAAGACCATAGCCGTTACATTATCGCACAGCAGGTAACTGCTGCTGGTCGAATTGTCAATCTGATAAAGTTTGTTGTCGATGTCGTTATATTGATAAGTTATATTATCACCGCCGGCCGTTATCAGTGTGCATTCGTTGTTAGGAGTGCACGGGTCAACGGCCGCAGCGGTCCTCAGTTGAGTTGTTATACGGAACAAAGCCTGGCGACCGTCATTGATTGTCTTGAAGATATCCTCGTTTTCCTGATAACCCATAACCGAGGCATTAAAAGTCACAGCTACGGCGGCAAGCAGCAAACCTGTTATTGCCAGGGCAATCAAAATTTCGGCAAGGGTAAAACCGCCGATAAATCTGGTTGGTTTATATGACATAAACGACCCCCGTTATTAGTATTGAGTTCGAATCCAGTTTACTGAATAGAGCGGCTCGGAATTCAAAAGAATTTCTACAGTTACCCTGACAAAATAGCTGCTGTGGTCCGCAATAACCTGTTCGAAATTTACAGCAGTTACGTTTTCGACTGTAACCTGCTGGGTAAATGCCGAATATTCGTTCAGGACTTCTCTGTCGGCGCTAATCGGAGGAGAAATATTTGCTCCGTCAAAATCATCCACGTCGTCATAAGCAGACAATATCTCTCCGGATTCCGGGCCAAAAATGTCATCGCCGCTCTCCGGGTCGATTACCGGCAAAAGGGTAGTCAGCTCTCTTATCTGTTCGGTCAGAAACTCAGCCGTTGACAAATTCATCGCTATATTATTAGCTCTTGTGGATGTAATGTTGGTTGCTACCAGGCAGGCAATTGAAATACCTACGAGGATTACTCCGAATAATACCTCTACAAGCGTAAAGCCGTTATTGTATCTTGCCTTTTGCATCTTGTTATTTCCTGCTCCGTTTGGCCCCCTGGTTCGAGAGATAGAACTCTATCTGCCTGAAACAAGATTCGACATCTTGAATATCGGCAGCATGATACTCATTGCGATAAAACCGACCAGCAAACCCATAACAACTATCATTATTGGCTCTATCATGGATGTTACTGTCTTGATGATTGTTTTAAGTTCTTTTCCGTAATACTCTGAAACATCTTTGAGCACTTTACTCATCGTGCCTGAATCTTCACCGCTTTTTATCATCTGGACGACATCACTTGGCATCAGGTCATACCTGCCCAGACTTGATGCAATCTTATTACCCTGACGAACATCCTCATGGACACTGAGCCACATATTCTTATAAAGAATATTGCCCGCTATTTTGGCAGTTATCGAAACGGCATCAAGAATCGGCACACCTGCGTGTGTCAGCACACCCATTGTATGCAGACTTCTTGTTATATAAAGACTCTTGCACAGCTTTTTTATAACAGGTAATATCAATTTAGTCCTGTCCCACCATTGTCGCCCGATGTTCGTACGAATAAAGTAGAAAAAACCCCCTATTGCCCCGATAATAGCCGGTAGGAGTAAAAACCAGTAATTTCGTATAAAGGCACTGGTGCCCATCAGGATTTTAGTCGGTTTCGGAAGCAAATGCTCCTTACCCGCAAATATGGCACCGAACTTCGGCAAAACAAAGCAGAGCAGAAAAATAGTCACCGATATTGCCATAAATGCTATGATGGCCGGATAAACCATAGCGCCTCTCATTTGTGAGCGCGTTTCAGCTTCCTGCTGTAGATACTCGGATAATTTTTGCAGCATTTCACTAAGCGAACCCGAAACTTCTGCTGCAGCCACCATATTAATATAAATGTTGCTGAATACATCGGAATGTTCGGCAAGTGCCTGTGAAAAACTCTGCCCGGATTCGATTTGATTTTTCAAATCGAGTATAATCCCCTTGAGTTTTTGATTCGTCTGCTGTTCGGCTATCGACTCAAGTGAATCCTGAAGGCTTATACCAGCTCGTACCATAACCGCGAGCTGATTAGTAAAGTTCACAATATCTTTTTTGCTCGGGCCAAACTCAACTTTGAAATTTTGTATTCTTTCAAGACTACTGCCCTGCCCGCTTGCAGCCGAACCCTTGTCTGGTCCCCCAAAGCCAGCCGGCTGGCGCTGATTTGCTGCCAAAAATGCCTTTGCCCGCTTAGAAATCTTTTGCTGACGGTCTTCTTGCCGTCTATCTGTAACTGCCGTTGTGCTATCGTAATTTTGAGAGGATTTTTCAAACATACCATTTACGCCTTCACTATTTGCTGTTTACTGCTTCAGGTGGCTGGATAACTTCAAATTCTTCCATAGGTGGAAGTACCTTCTCCAGCTTTCCGGGATTGTTCGACCGGTTAATTGCTTCGTCTCTGTCTATAAAACCATTGAGATACATATCAGTAATACCGTTATCCATACTCTGCATACCAACTTTCCGAGACGTCTCGATAATATTGGGTATCTCGTAAATTCTGTTCTCACGGATACAGTTTCGCACTGCCGAGGTACAGAGCAATATCTCCGTACAGGGCACCATTCCCGGCTTATCTACTCGCCTGAACAACGTTTGAGAGATAACAGCCTGAAGTGTGTTGGCGAGCATTGTTCGAATTTGACTTTGCTGATTGGCCGGATAAATATCAACAATTCGCTCAATGGTTTGAGGTGCATTAATAGTATGCAGTGTGCTGAAAACAAGATGACCCGTTTCAGCAGCGGTAATTGTTGAACTTGTGGTCTCAAGGTCCCGCATTTCACCAACCATAATAATATCAGGGTCCTGGCGCAGTACGTGCCTAAGTCCTGATGCAAATTCCGGACAGTCAAAACCTATCTCACGCTGTTCTATCATACTCATTTTGTTTTCTAACGCGTATTCGACAGGGTCTTCCAATGTGATTATACGTTTCTTTATCTTTGAATTTATCAATCCTATCATTGCTGCAAGCGTCGTGCTCTTGCCGGAACCAGTATGTCCTGTCACCAGCACCAGACCTCTCGGCAGGTCAGCCAGTTCCTTAACTATCGGCGGCAGATGTAAATCATCCATCAAAGGAATCTGGTTCGGAATCACTCTGAACGAAAGTGCAATCGTATCACGCTGATAATGGGCGTTAACACGAAATCGATGACCGTCATCAAGAGTCGTTGAGAAATCAAGATCTCTTTTTGCTTCAAATTTCTCAAATCTTTCCGGCCCAACCATCTCAAGAACCATTTCTTTTGCATCTTCATTGCTGACAACGGGAAAATCCATATTTATTAATTTCGTGTTTTTCCGTATTATCGGCGGCATACCAACGTTGATATGAACATCGCTTGCCTCCATCCTTACCGATTCAGCCAATATGGTTTTTATATTTGTCATTTCTCAATATCCTTCACATAATCTATAATCATACTCGATACACGCTGCGAATTTATTAATCGATATTTTCAACAAAGACTTCTTCTTCGCTTTGACCGTAGATTTCGGTTACTCGCAGCACCTCTTCTATCGTTGTCAGACCCTGTTTTACTTTTTTAAGGCCGTCTTCAAACAGATTCGGCTGTTTGCTTTCATGAAATACACGGCGCATATTGCTAACCGAAGAGTCTTTATTAATCATATCTCTGAATATATCATCAACAATTAACAGTTCGTAGATTCCCACTCGGCCTACATAGCCCGAATTTCTGCAATAGTCACAACCGACACCGTGGTATAGTTGCTCAACTTCACCAGTCATATTCTCCACATATTTGCGCATATTTTCCGGTATAGGGTAAATTTCTTTGCACTTTGGACAAATTTTTCTGACAAGTCGCTGAGCAAGTACCGCATTCAGCGATGCCGCTATCAGGTATGGGTCAATGCCTATATTGACAAGTCTTGTAATACTGCTGGCTGCATCGTTTGTATGCAGTGTCGAAAGCACCAGATGTCCCGTTAAGGCCGCTTGAACCGCTATTCGAGCGGTCTCATTATCTCTAATCTCACCTATCATTATGATGTCCGGATCCTGACGCAAAAGACTCCTGAGCGCAGAAGCAAAGTCAAGGCCGATTTTTTCATTGGTCTGTACCTGGTTGCAAAAACCAAGTTCGTACTCCACCGGGTCTTCAACGGTTGAAATATTCATTTTATCGCCGTCCATTTGGGATAGAGCCGAATACAGCGTAGTGGTCTTACCCGAGCCTGTAGGACCTGTCACGAGCATAATTCCGTGAGGCATCGATATTTGTGAACTAAAAGCTTGCCTTACATCAGACTCCATACCTAACTGCTCAAGACCTCGTATAATTGATTGACTGTCAAGTACTCGAACAACCACTTTTTCTCCATTATTTATTGGAAGAATCGAAACACGCAAATCAATTGCTCTGCCGCCTACAATTACCGAAATTTTCCCGTCCTGAGGCAATCGCCTTTCCGAGATATCAAGGTTGGACATAATCTTAATACGTGAGACAATTGCCGGATGCATCTTTAACGGCGACTGCATTGTCTCAAAAAGTACCCCATCTATGCGATACCTTATTTTTGTAAACTTATCTTTCGGCTCGATATGAATATCACTGGCACCTTCATGTATCGCGTTACTAATCAAATAATTAACAAATTTGATAACAGGTGATTGACCTGCCATTTCTTCAAGGTTTTCGGAAATATCCTCTTCATCCTGAACAACCTCCACATCTGCCATATCATTGATGATATCATCGACACTGTAATCGACTTCATCTGATTTGAACGAATCACATACTGCTTCAATATCCTCTACACTGCACACTACCATCTGAACTGGCATATGCGACCGTCTTTTTATATCCTCTATCGCGAAGACATTTCCCGGCTCATTGGTTCCGACAACCAGCATTCCTTCTTCTATTGCGACCGGACAAACAAGATTGCTTTTTATAAAGTCAATATCAAGTCCCGATTTATTAAGGACTTCTTTTTCTACATCCTCAGCTTTTATATGACGAAGTTCCAGGCCGTATAACTCGGCTTTGGCCATTAGAATATCTTCAGTACCAACCAGCCCCTCTTTCAGAAGAATCGTCTCGATATCACTATCGAGTGTACTCCCAACTCTCCGACACTGTTGGCGCAACTCAATACACTGCCCGGATGTGAGCTTGCGCATATCCACCAGGACGTCGATTATACCGTGCACATGTGATTCGTCGGCTTCCTCCGGAAAATAAAGGTCACTCAGCCCCCGTATCGAATGGTCATCAAGACAATTCGCTTCTTCTGAAAACTCCGGGGCAGAATGTCCTTTATATTCGTTCTCCGTGGAATCTAGCTTTTTTTCAAATGCAAATGGTAGTTTCATTCTGATAATTTCAATACTATTTTCGTATCTTCTGTTTCAAGCTTAACAAAACTATCACCTATCTGGCTGACACTTAACCCCCTTATCATGTCACCTTCATATAGGATTTTGTCGTCAATCATACAGCAATTACCCCGTTCCGACCGCATGATGCTGAAAAGCTGCATACTTCTTGCTATTTCTCTCAGATGCTGTTCAGAGTCAAACTTCGATTCTTCGGTATCCGCAAAATCCGTCAAGCTGCCGAAATACAAGTCGCTCTTAAACGGATTTTTTACAAGTTCATTGACCTGTACCTGGTACACATCGGAAAGCTCATAAAATTTCTTAACGATTTCGTCCATCCGTTCAAACATTTCCGACTTGACACCTCCAAGTCTTGTGATGGCCGCTTCAATCTGCGCCTCCTCCGTGCTGGCGACAACGGCTGCTACTTTTTGAGGAGTGCTTTTTTTTACCATAAACCAGAGGCACAACAGGCCTATAGCAAACAAAACAGCAAAAAGCGTCGTGCTTTTGCGAACACTTTCATCCTTGTCGGCTACAGTAAGATATTCCTGTTCCTGTACCTGCTGGGTGCCGTCTGGATCGTTGCCGTTGACAGCGGCATCGGCACCAACCTCATCGACAGCTTCGGATTGTTTTTGCTCCAATGGTTCTTTAAATTCCTGCTCTCGCAAAAAATTCAACATAGCAAAACTCCATTACAAAGTAAAAACATCGCAACTCACATTTTCAGTAAGCTGCAGGTTATTAATCATAATTAAGTGTTTTGAAAGAATACGCTAACTACAAAATCAGCCGTTATCTCAGATTCACTAAGTTTTTCCAACTCAAGCTCGCGGATTTTCATTATCCGGTCGAGTTCCTCAAGCTCCAACAGAAACGAATAAAATGAATTAAAATCTCCCATTAATTCCATTCTTAACGGTTGTTCCATATAACCGTTGTTATTTTTTATCTTCATTGTTCGGATTGTCTTAGGTTTTAAACCCTGCTTTTGCGCTATTACAGTCACCTGTTCGAGCACTTTGTGAATTTGACTTTTAGGCGGCAGCTTGCTTTCAAAATATTTGATGCCCTCCTGCACCTGCTCAAGTTGCTTGCTTAAGTCTTTCGCTGCAGAAGAAGCCTTTTCAATTTCAGCTAATTTATCCAGTTTTGTTTGAACCCGGGCCCTCTGTTCAGCCAAACCGGTGTTGGCAGGCTTAATCATATATCTATATGCAAGATAAGTTACGCCCAGCATCAAAACTAAAAGTACTGCTTTTCTTAAATCACTTTTCATAACTTTTCCTCTTATGACCTGTCAGGATCAGCTTATCTGACACTTAATTTAAAAATTACTCCCTACTTTTTTACTCTCCTGAATACTATCCTCACTCAAGGCTCCTTTAACTCTTATTTCGTCGATTTCCTCCTCACCGAGATTAACATCTTTTCTAAGCATTGCCGTCAGCTTGAATTGTCTGAATACCATTGTATCTGTTTTTTGTTCTTTTGATTCTACCAGAGCCACATTACCCAGCAGATCTGAGCTACTCAATCGTTTGATGTAGGCTGCAACCTGAAGGTCGGTTGGAGCAATGCCTTCAATGCTGATATGTGTTTCCAACGTTTTTTCTCGTGGAATCATTGGTTCAGTCAGGCCTGATTTTTTAGCTTGTGACGCTTGATATTTATTGTTTGGCTTGCTGTTTGGCCGGGGTGTCTTCGGCTCTTTTTGAACAAGGTTTAGCTTCAAAAGAGAGGCACCAGACGGCAAATTATTCGTCAAAGATGCCAATAAAGTACTTCTCGGAACCACTTCGAGTAGTTCTGCCGCGGTAAGTACGGTTTTCATCATTCCCATGTATTTTTCCTGAAGCTCTTCTGATTGTTTCAGTGCCTCCGGCACCTGAGCCATCTTTGCATTTACACGTTTTTCCTCGGCCGTACACAGCCGCTGTCTTACCTTGATACTTGCAAACGAACCAACAAGCCCTGCCATCACAACAATAAGTAAAACAAGGTATATCAAATTTGTTCTTTGAGATTCGCTGTTTTGAACATATTCATCAGGTACAAAATTTATGTTCTGCATTTCTCCACCTGTTCTTGTGACAAGCTAAGCCCAAAAGCGGTGGCCCAGCTGAATTGACATTGTCTTCTATCTATCCCAACATTGTAAGGGTCTTCAATCTTAACTGCCGCCAGACAGTCTCCCATCTGTGCCGGCATCTCCAGTTGTGTTGCGATTATTCTGTATTTATCTTTATCGCCTATCACCCCATATGGTGAACCTGAAAGGAAAATCAAACGCTCTATGTGTGCATTTCTGTACATTGAACTGAATTGCCGTCTGCAAGCATTTAATTCCAGTACTAACCTTGTTATCATCTCATCGTTGTCGACTTGTTTTGCTCCCATTGGTATCGAGCGGGCAAAAAGTGGATTCTTGTGGCGACAAATCACTACATTCGTAAAATCTGTTTCTATATTAAGCAACATTACAATCGCTTCGACATCGGTTTTACGTCTGCCGAAAAACTTCGTATAACTATTTGTTAGCGCTATCGGCCAAACGCCGATAGTTTTTATCACCAGCTGCGTCTTTTCATATATCGCAAGATGTCTGTCGATTTTCTCCCGCTCGGTTTCTATTACCATAACATTATCATTTTCAGTGGGAATGTACTTTATCATTGCCTTATCAAGTTCGAAGGGCAGCTTCTGTTTTATTTTTGACAAAACAACATCCTCAAGTTTGTCATCATCCGTCTTCGGCACTTTTATATGGTCGATAAGCACTTCGTTCGCCGGAATTGCCGCTATAACGCTTCTGCCACGAAATTTACCGTTTGCTATTATCTTTTCAATGGCTTCAATGGCCCATCTTTGCCAGTTGGCACTGCCGGGTTCTATACTCTCCGGCCGATTTTCACTGCCGCCGGCAACCAAAGTTACTTCCTTTTCATCGTTTCCAAGCTGAATCAGCTTCACACAATCATTACCCATATCCACACCAATCGGATATGCACGGTTTTTCAAAAACCAAATCATATTAAATCACCTATTAAAACTGACTCTAAGGGCTATTAATGGGCGGTTAATCCTTGTCTGTCACAGTGCCCACAATCACTTCATCGTTCTAATCCAACACCCACATTAAAGCTATAAGTACATATATTTTTTGACAACAAACGTCTTTCTAATCTAAAATATAGAAAACGAAGCCCCAATCAGCTAATATCACACTGGAAAAATTCCCCTGTTTTGCAAAATATTGCGAAAATTTGGTTTGTCTTCCGATAAAATCCGTATTCTCAGTTTCTGATTGGAAATAGGTCTGTGAGTACTATTTATAGCTCTATGTTAAGCAGAATATTTTAAAGTCTCTGGTTTTTAGTTTATGTTTGCTTAGGACAGAAATTTTTCAAAAACAAAAAGCTTTTTCCAAAAATAACTATAAACTGGTAGTATAGAATTTTTACCTTAGCATCAAAAAGAGAAGTTTATAGGACTACAATAAAGTAGCGTTGGTTATGGCATGACAACCAATTGATACTTTCATTCAGCTTTGAGTTGCCGTTTCATCAAATCGGCAATTGCCTTTTGTACAGGCTTGTTTTCAAACAGTACCTTAAAAACAGCCTGTGTAATCGGCATCTCAACGTTCAATCGACGGGTAAGTTCGATAACCGATTGACATGTAGCAACACCCTCGATAACTGATTCGGTAGCCTTTTGTGCCTCTTCCACGGTTTGCCCTTTGCCGATTCTTTCGCCAAACGAGCGATTTCTGCCCTTTGGTGAAATGCAGGTTGTCACCAAGTCCCCCAGTCCGGTCAATCCTGCAAATGTCTGCGGCTTTGCCCCACAGGCCACGCCAAGCCGTGTTATCTCGGCAAGCCCTCTGCTCAAAAGAGCTGCCTTTGCATTATCGCCGGCTCCTATACCGTCTATGATGCCTGCTGCAATAGCGATAATGTTTTTCACTGCCCCAGCCAGTTCCACCCCGATAATATCGGTATTGGTGTAAATGCGAAGCCAAGAAATGCTGAACGTCTTCTGAATCTTTTTGGCCAGCTTCTCGTTGCGACAGGCTGCGCATGCTGTCGCCGGAAGTCTTCTGGCCAACTCATCGGCAATGGTAGGACCGCTCAGTGCTATGCTGCTGACCCCTTCACCCAACACATCTGCAAGTATTTGCGTCGGACGCAACAGAGTATCATTTTCAATACCCTTGGCTACCGAGACTATCGGAATATCTTCGGGAACATAATCTTTCAGCCTTTTCCAAATCCCCCGCATAAATTGACAGGGCACCGCTGATACTACCAAGTCGTCACCGGCCATTATCTGTTCATCTCTACTCTCAAACAGCAAAGAATCCGGCAGTTTATAGCCCGGCAAAAACTTTTTATTTTCACCTGCCGACTGAATCTGACTCAACTGCTGGGCGTCATAGCCCCACATCCGCACCCGTTTTTTCTTCTCACAGAGAAGTATCGCCAGAACAGTCCCCATTGCACCGTCACCAACTATGGAAATATTCTCAAACATATTTTCAAGTATCATATTTCGTATTTAATGCAGCAATTGTCGGCTGTGAAGTGCAAATTGTCAAATGTCAATTAACAATTTCTATGCTTTCGGCACCGAGTCTCTTCAGACTCCCTAATTGGTTTCGGCCCAGCCTGGCGTCAATTACAATGCAACCGTCACGATATGTTTCTTGAACTATTGTCCCGTATGCCCGTAGAAAACTTTGCACCTTACCTTTTGATTGACTGATGCCCACCCGAAGCAGAAGCTCAGCGCCTTTATATTTGTCCAGCACCGCCCTGCTTAATTTCTCTAAACCCAGACCAGTCTTGGCTGATATGCACACCGCATCGGTAAACACTGTTTGGAGCGTTTCCAGGTCGTCGATTTTTTTTACTGCATCAATTTTATTAAAAACCTTCAAGGTGGGCTTTTCCGCACAGCCGATTTCCGCCAGAACCTTATTTACCGATTCAATCTGTCCGGATGCCTCTGGATTGGATACGTCAACAATATGCAAAAGCAAGTCGGCATTGATGGCTTCTTCCAGTGTTGCCTTGAACGAGGCGACCAGATGGTGAGGCAGATTTTTTATGAAACCGACAGTATCGCTCAAAAGCGCCTCGGCGCCTCCCGCCAAAACCCACTTTTTTGTCCGCGTATCCAGTGTTGCAAAAAGTCTGTCCTCAACTACCACTCCGGCATTGGTAAGTGTATTTAAAAGCGTACTTTTGCCTGCGTTGGTATAGCCGACAAGACCCACTTTAAACTGGCCTTTTCGCCCGTCAATTTCGCGAATCTTGCGTTTATCAATAGTGGTAAGCTGGCCTTTGAGTTCTGCGATTCGCTTATTGACCAGCCGGCGGTCGATTTCCAACTGCTGTTCGCCTGGCCCTCTGGTACCGATGCCGCCAACCACGCCTGCCGCCGTTGCCCCCCCGGCACCGGCTACACTGTCCAAATGCGACCACATCCGTGTCAACCGGGGATATGTATATTCCAACTGAGCAAGTTCCACCTGCAGTTTAGCCTGTTTTGTCTTTGCTCTGGTTGCAAATATGTCCAGAATTAGCTCACTGCGATCCAGGATCTTAGTCTTGGTAATCTTTTCGAGTTCACGGATTTGACGCGGCAACAGCTCATTATCAAATATTACCACATCGGCTCTGAAACGCTTCGCTCGCTCAGCGAGTTGTTCGGCTTTTCCTTTGCCTATATATCTGCCAGGATGTATTGTGCGGATTTTCTGCTGCAGCCTGTCCACTACAATCGCTCCGGCACTTTCAGCCAAAGCGGTAAGTTCGACTAAATCATCTCCCTCGTTGCGGCCGTGCAGGATAGCGGCCACCAGTATTGCACGTTCTTTTCGGACCTTTAGGGTCTCACGCAATTTTTCCAAGTAAATTTCCCCAAATCAGAAAATATGTTCTGAATTTAACAGATTATAACGTAAAAAGACGTATTTTTTCCCCGCCGAGAAGAATTTATGTCAGCTGGTGTGTATATTCGAGAACAAATTCTGTCGGCTGGTGTGTATATTTTAGTATATTTTCTGATTTTTCTCAATAAAAGCGTCATATAAATATTTCTGCAAGGGGTTTTTAGGGGTTCCAGGGCACAATATGATGTAATGCGGGATTAATGTATAGTACAATATACGGCAAAGCACACAATAATGTATGTTGGGGCCTAAGATAGGCACAATAGATTGTGGGTGAGATTGGTGGGGGAATTTTCGGTACGGGGGGCAATATGCGCTTTGCACGGCTGTTACAATTCGAAAATCAGGGGATTTTCAGGGTGAGATGAGGAAATTTTTGACAAAAAACGCTCAATTTTGCAACAATTTTTAACAAAAAGGTGAGGAAAATGAAATTTTTGTTGAAAAAAATAAAAAAATTGAACAGAAT
>CAZIKS010000113.1:0-12117 GCA_964539795.1 uncultured Pirellulales bacterium | reverse complement strand
GTTAGAATTCGTGAGTAACCGTCAACAATAAATCGATTCACTCCTGTGGTAGTTTTGCCAGGTCTGCATCGGAGCCGGCAACCATTAGAATATCATCCTTATAGATGACGGTGTTGGGCATAGGGACATTTATAATCGCGCCTTTTTCACTCTTTTTGCCCTTGCTGTGTTCATCCCTCTTAATTGCAACCAGATTGACGTTGTATTTCTGTCTCAGCTGCAAATCCATAACGGTTTTGTCGTCGAAACTCGAAGGTGATTTTATTCGGGCCAGACTGTAACCCGGCGCAAAATCTATTTTTTCTCCGATTTGCGGTGCGATAAGTTTATACGCCCATCTTTGAGCCGACTCTATTTCAGGATAAATGACTTCGGTAGCTCCCACTTTGGAAAAAACCTCACCTGCGATGAGGTTCTCGGCCCTTGCGTATATCTGCTCTACACCCATCTGCTTGAGATTGACCACCGTTAAAATCGCTGACTCAAAACCCCGCCCACGCTGACCTATGCCTATGATAGCAACATCAACTTTATCCACACCTTGAGCCTTAAGCGCTTCTTCGTCGGTGCTGTCGAGCCGAACACAGTGGCTGACCTGGTCCCGAATTGAGTCTATTACTTCTCTGTCTTTATCAATTGCAATGACCTCAGCTCCACTCATCGCCAGAGCAATAGCCAGCTTATTACCGAACCGTCCTAATCCTATTACAGCAAATTGCTTCATAGTTTTACTCCCGCATTCAATATTACACAAAGCACGATGAATTAACCGACAATTATCGCTTCATCCGGATAATTATAACGAACCGGTTTCAAGTTAAACGTCAGCGCCGCCAGCAGCGTTAAAGGCCCGAGTCTTCCGATAAGCATAACCGCAATAATAATCAATTTCCCGGCAGTTGTCAAAGAACCGGTTATACCGGTTGTCAGCCCCACAGTTCCTAATGCAGAACCTGCCTCGAACATAATTTCCGACATTGTAAAGCCGTTTGCATTTTCCGTAATACTAAGCGCCAGGGCGGCACCAAACAAAACCGCAACAAAAAGCAGTGTAACAGTGATTGCCCTGCCAACGATGACTAATCGAATCGAACGCTTGAATATCTCAACTTCCCCCCTTTTTCTCAGGGCTGCAACAGCAGTTACCATTACAACAGCTAATGTTACGGTTTTGATTCCTCCAGCAGTCGAGCCGGGTGAGCCGCCGATGAACATAAGCAAAATCAAAATAAGTCTGCTCGAAGCCGACATTTTCGCCACGTCAATGGTATTAAAACCAGCTGTCCTGGCCGTAACTGACTGAAAAAATGCACCAAGAATGCCCGGTTTGGAGGCAGGACTACCGCCGCCTGCGTAATGTTCAAACAAGAGAATGGTCAATGCTCCCAAAATTATCAAAACAAAACTTACGCTGAGCACAATCTTAGTTTGCAGCCGCATCCTCTTTGGTGTTTCTCTTAAAAAATGACGGCGCTCGTCAAACCTATTTTTTAAAAAACGCTTTACCTTATCAGTAGTAATACTGCTCAAATCATAAAGAACGCTAAAGCCAAGCCCCCCTAAGATTATCAGCGGACAAAGAACCACATATACCTGGGGTCTTTTATTGTAGCTAATAAGACTATCACTGAACAAACTGAAGCCGGCATTACAAAAAGCGCTAATTGAATGAAATATGCTGCAAAACCACTGTTGATGAACGTTATCGACACGGCCGGATACATCATCCCACATTCCGAACATACTGATTGCCCCGACGGCTTCGATAAATATCGTCCCGACAAAAATAAAAGCTATCATATGGCCTATTCGGCTAAGAGTACTGGCGCTTAGTAAATCATGCATCGCTACTGACTCGCGCAAGCTAAGCGCCTGTCCTAACAATAACGCAATAACCGCCCCAAACACAACTATACCAAGCCCGCCAAGCTGAATAAGCGTCAGGATTATCAACTTTCCCATTAAGCTAAAGTCCTCACCGGTGTCTTTAACAATAAGGCCTGTAACACAGGTAGCGCTGGTAGCGGTAAAAAGAGCATCAACAAAGCTTATATTTTCAGTAGCGGACGACCTCGGCAGCCACAGGGCCCCGGCGCCGGCAATTATCAAAACAAGAAAACTTGCGATTAATGTCTGCGTTGGATTTTTGCCCGAAGCCGCCATATTTACACTGGTTTTGCAAAGCTTCTTAACAACCTGCAATACCAGATAAATGCCCACTGCAAAACGTCGAACCGTTGCAGGGTCGGTTTTAGCAAACCAGTGTCCGGCTCCGAAGAAAGCCGTTACAAGTGCAATAAAAAGTGGTATCTCTAACCAGTTGGCCCGCCAGAATTCAGCTTTTGAAGCCGCATTAAACAGCCGAATAAGTTTCTCAATAATAAAAACACATAGCAAAATCGTCTGAACGGTATATAAAAAACTAATCGGCAGTAAGGGGGCATCAAAACCAAACAGCAAAGCAAAAGACGCCGTCACTACCGCCGCCGTCAGAACGTTCACGCCGATTAAAATCTTCTCCAGCTTTTTGTTCTTATAGTGTATAAGCATAATTTAATTTACGACTTACCAAACTTTATTGATGATTGTAAAAATAAAATCTAATATAGTAAATCCAAAATCGGAAATTATTTATGCCACATCAGCCAATCCAAGTGAATCGCCAAATTTAGACAACAGCGCCCGACGGATATTTTTGTGTTCGGGCTTTGTCAGCATCGGGTCCTCTGAAACCAGCTCAAATGCGTTTTTTCTGGCCATGACCAGCAGTTCATAATCGTCAATTATATTGGCGATTTTCAAATCGGGCAGGCCGTGCTGCCTTGTGCTGAATAATTCGCCCGGTCCACGCAATCTAAGGTCATACTCAGCTATTTGGAAACCGTCATTGCTTCTGGTCATTATATCGAGCCTGCTCTTTGCTGTTTCACTGTCTGTATCGGCGAACAAAAAACAATATGATTTAGCCTCACCTCTTCCGATACGTCCTCGCAGCTGATGCAACTGAGCCATTCCGAATCTGTCCGCACCTTCTATAACCATTATAGTTGCGTTAGGCACATCCACACCCACCTCTATGACAACGGTAGAGACTAATACATCGATTTTACCCTTTCGAAATTCACTCATAATCTGTTGCTTTTTTGCCGATGGCATCTGGCCGTGTAGCAGCTTTACGTTAAATTCAGGAAAAACTTCCTTACTAAGTTTACGCCATTGGTCGGTGGCCGCCTTGATATCATCGTTTGCCTCAACTGCAGTAATTCGTGGATAGACAAAGTATGCCTGTTTTTTTGCCTTCAGACGTTCACGGATGAAGTCTCTGGCTTTCCGCTGGTTACTTCTATCGACCCAGCGGGTAATTATGGCGCCTCTGCCGGGTGGAGAGTTTTTGATAATGGAAACATCCAAATCGCCGAAAGCGGTCATCGCCAGCGTACGAGGGATGGGGGTGGCTGTCATAACAAGACAATGCGGAGTAGTCTGTTTGCGCAGTTGTGCCCGTTGATGCACTCCGAACTTATGCTGCTCGTCAATTACAACCAGCCCAAGCCTGGCAAACTCGATATCTTCCTGTAAAAGCGCCACCGTTCCGACGATAATATCAATGTCGCCGGTCTTTATTTGCTTGAGAAGTTCAACTCTTTTTTTACCGGTCAATCCTCCTGTTATCAACACTCTTTTAACTTTGCTGTTTTTTAGATATCTTTCCATGCTTATAAAATGCTGACCCGCCAGAATCTCCGTCGGCGCCATAATCGCAACCTGCATTTTATTGGCAACCGCCAACAGTGCCGCATAAAGTGCCACAACCGTCTTGCCAGAGCCGACATCACCCTGCAGAAGCCGGTTCATCGGTTCACTTTTTTTCATATCGGCTACAATTTCATCAATCACATTATCCTGGTCTTCTGTAAGCAAAAAGGGAAACCGCTTTCGAATTCTATGGTTTATTTCATCATTGCAAATGCACGGCACCGCCGCCGAAAAATGTTGTAATTTGTACCGCC
Organism: uncultured Pirellulales bacterium; assembly: GCA_964539795.1. Classification (GTDB taxonomy): domain Bacteria; phylum Planctomycetota; class Phycisphaerae; order Sedimentisphaerales; family Anaerobacaceae; genus CAZTKW01. The sequence continues at coordinate 8,107 of CAZIKS010000113.1, read as the reverse complement.
GAAGCGCCAGCCCAAGCTGCATCAAAAATAATTCATCATATTTTAATCTGCGTTTTGCTTTGGCTAATTTTTCCTCATCGGGCGGTAAATGTATCCATCCAAAAGCCTCTTTCCTGTCAATAAGCTGTCTTTCTTTGAGAAAACTTTTATCATAAAACTCATCCACCAGCTCATCCAGATTATCAAGTACCGGCCGAATTATTTTCTTGATTTGTCCGCTGCTCAATTTCGCAGTAGCGGGGTAAACGCCACCGCTGAAGTATTCCTCCGGATTTGAACAGCCCTCTTTGAGTATCAAAAATTTCGGATTGGTCATTTGCAGTTGATGCTTATACAAAGAGACCTTGCCGGAAGCTATTATTATCTGTCCGGGCTTTAACTTATCGCGAAGAAAACCGCCGTGAAACCACACAATTCTGCAAATCCCTGTATCGTCGGAAAGCTGGGCTTCAAAGATTGCCGGCCGACGGAAACTTTGAAAATCCGTCGATTCAACCAGGCCGACAATAGTAACGGTCGAGTTCTTTTTGATTCGATTTATTTTTATCGGTTCTGGTGTAAAATTCCAGTCCCGAGGAAAATATTCTAACAAATCGCCCACTGTCCCGATGCCTAACTGTGCAAAGACCTTGGCCTTGGCCGGTCCGACGCCCTTGAGGTATTGAACCGGCATTGACAGATTATATTTATTCTGTGATTTACCGCTTTCTTTGGTTATCTTTGTTTCAACCGCCATCACTGTATCTGTTTTTGCATTAATGATATTACACTATTGCTCAAAGCCATATTCCCCGAACAGTTTAACAAAGCGAACTTCGCATATTGTTCTTTTGAGGATTTTTTCCTTTTTCTTTTCCCAGACCACCAGTTCCTGTACTCCCCCACAACCAACAGGCCCAACCATCAAAACACCTTCAGCAAGCTGGTCCACCAAAGGTTTCGGCATTGTCGGTGCCGTAGCGGTAAAAATAATTCTGTCAAAAGACCTTTGTTCCGGCCAGCCACAACTGCCGTCACCCACATAAAACTCCACATTAGTGATGCCTAATCTGCCCAAAACCGCCTGGGCGGACTCAGATAACTGGCCGATTCTATCTATCGTATAAACCTTTTTTGCCAGTTTGCTCAGAATGGCCGTTTGATATCCGCTGCCGGTCCCGATTTCCAGGATTTCACAATAATTGTTAAGCCGCAGTTCCTGGGTCATCAGGGCAACGATAAAGGGTTGAGAGATAGTTTGGCCCATCCCGATAGGCAAAGGTCCGTCGGCATAGGCCTGAGATTGATACGCCGACGGCACAAAATCTTCCCGACGAATCTTACTCATAACCTTTATTACGCCAGGGTCGGTTATACCCCGGCCTTTCAGGTCACAATCAATCATCCGCCGCCGAGCCTCAATGAATTTATCTTCATTTCCGTCACTGTGCATATTTGTAATAATCGCTGTTTAATCGCTCTTTTGCAAATCAATTTTGCCCCGAGATTAAGTTGCTATTGTGCTGCCAGGTGATAAAATGTCGTAAAAACACGACAAATAACCCAATTTCAGATAATTTTAAGGAGTGTGAGAAATGAAAACCAAAAAGTTTCTTTTCTACCTGTTAGCTGCGATTTTAGGCGGCTGCATACCCTCTCTGAATCCACTTTTTACTGAAAATGAGCTTATTTTCGAAGAAAAGTTATTAGGCAAATGGGCTGAAGATGACTCAAAGGAAACCTGGCAATTCAAGAGAGGCTCCGATGACCCTAACGAAAAGTTTTATGAAATGACCTATACCGACTCAGATGGCAAAGGCGTATTTTTTACCGGCTTAGGAAAGATAAATGATGTGATGTTTCTTAATATCTATCCGCACGAGCCGGAATTAGACAAGGCAAATGACTTTTATAAATTTCATATTTTACGTGTCCACACCTTTATGAAAATAGAGCAAATCGAACCAACCTTGAAAATGGCAATGATGGATCCAGACACAATAAAAGAAATGCTTGAAAAAGACCCAAACATTATAAAGCACGAGATGATTGAAGACGGCGACCGCATCCTGTTGACTGCTTCTACGGAACAACTCCAACTCTTTATGAAGAAACATATGAATGAAGAGGACCTGTTTGGTGATACATCCGAGTTAAAACGACTGACGCCGAAGGCCCCTAATGACGCTAACAACATCGAAACCAAATGACAGCTAAAAGGAAAAATCCTAATGTCGATTAATCTGGAACTGCCAAAAAAGCCCGGTCTTTTCATAACCGGTACCGACTTCGGCGTCGGCAAAACATTAATAGCCGGCGCCATTGCCGGAATTCTGACCGAAACGGGTATAAACGTTGGGGTCTTCAAGCCGATTGCCACCGGCTGCCATCGCAGCTGGGACGGACTGACCAGTTACGACACCGAATTTCTGGCTGATTGTGCAAACAGCGAACTTCCCGTTTCAACGATAACCCCCATCAGCTACCTTACCTGTGCAGTGCCTATTATCAGCGCAGCCTATGATAAATCTGTTATAAATTTCGATAAGATTGCAACAGCCTACAAAAAGATATGTCAGGACAGCAACATAGTTATAGTCGAGGGTATCGGTGGTGTGCGTGTGCCGTTAACAATAGAGTTTGACCTGCTGGATTTGTCGGTCGAATTCGATTTGCCTGTGGTTATAGTTGCCCGCCTGAATCCGGGAACGATAAATCATACACTTATGACGATTGACTGTGTACGTGCGGCAAAGCTGAAAATCGCCGGTATAGTCATTAACGGCTATGACGGCACCAGGGTGGAAGTTGCTGAAGATACTGTTGAGCAGGTAATAGCTCAATGTGGAGGCGTAAAAATCCTTTCAGTCGTACCTTTCGACGAAACTGTTGATATCAAAGCTCCTTGTCTTGGAGAAGTAATTGTCGACTCACTGACCGACTGCGACTGGTGCAAACTGAGCCAGCTGTAAATTTATTCAACCTGTTATCTCGCCGTTGAATTCCTTTACGGCATCAATCATAGCGACAATGTTTTCTACAGGGACATTCGCCTGTACGTTGTGAATCGAGTTAAAAACAAATCCTCCATTCTTTGAGAATATTTCACAGCGTTGCAGAACCTCATCTCGAACATCTTCTGGCGTTCCGAAAGGCAGCGTACTTTGAGTGTCCACACCCCCGCCCCAGAAAACAAGTTTATCACCGTAAAATTCTTTGAGTCTTTTCGGTTCCATTAATGCCGCAGATGTCTGAACGGGATTTATAATATCGAATCCGCAATCAATAAAATAATTCATAAACGGCTCCACCGCGCCGCAGGAATGCTTGAACGTTTTCCATGATGTGTTTTTGTGTACCCAGTTGTTAATCTTTTTGTAATACGGCCCATAGAGAGAACTGAAAGTCTCCGGAGAGCAGAAACTCGAACTCTGTGTGCCGAAATCGGTGCCGCAGACATAAAGGACATCTATAGCATCTCCTGCTATGCCATAAAATCTCTCCAGATTACCAAGAGCAATGTCACACTGCCGGGAGAATACTTTATGAATATAATCCTGACGAGTGACTGTTGATATATACCATTCGGTTATGTCTCTGATTCCCTTAGGGTGTTTGAGAAAGGGGGCTGGAATTAAGGCAATATCACCGAATCCCATCCCTCCGATACTGGCGATAATTGCCCTCTCCGACGAAGCAAGCTGTTTTACCCTTTCTTTAAAATACGTCAGGTCGTCATCCGAAAGAGGGCTGAATTCTTCGGTATTGTCTTCGGGATTGAGAGCCCCTTCGTCGAATTTCTCCTGCCTTATGATACTGTCGAAAAAGAAACTGTTTTTGGACATCCGGCCGCTCGCCACAGCGCTAATGTCACCTTCAGGATATATCAGAATATCCCCGTTCGATTCCATAGTGGTTTTGAAATGCTCCGAGACGAGCACTTCCTGCCCCCACGGCATTCTGAACTGTTTCCAGTTTTCGTTGCCAAATCCAAACATAGTATGGCGGGGAAACACACCTGCAACATCTACACCCATCGCATCCAACAAATCATCATCAGGCCATCCCAGCATCTGATAGGGCTCAAATGCCTTGACCAGCCGTTTTTCCAGACCGTAATAATCGCGCAGAGCAGCAACACAGGTTACGTGCATACCGGTCACTGCACTGCCGCCGAAATCAATAGGCACCTTGTCCGGATTTTCGTGTTCTAATGCTTTTTTAACTCTTTGGCGGCGTTTCATTGAATTCCCTGCCTTCTAAAAAAACCTTAAAATATGTCATTAAAATTTTACAAAACTGAAAAACAAATGCTATACTGCTTAATGTGTAATCATCAAATAAAATTTGTTTCTTTCCAAAAAACGACCGTTAATGTATCATACTAAAGACTGTACGTTAATAGATTTACTTGCGGCTTAAGTAAATAAAGGTAAAAATCTCGTGGCTGCTCAATCGGAATTCAGACGCTATTTAGTAAATGTTGACACTATTTCAACGCACCAGCTCTTTACCGACTGTCTGGTGATTGGAGGCGGCATTGCGGGCCTTCGTGCTGCCATAGAAGCTGCCGAACATTGCAATGTCATCATTATCTGCAAGGATTCACTGCAGAACAGCAACACCTGGCTCGCCCAGGGGGGGATTGCGTCGGTGCTCGAAAAAACAGACTCTTTTGAATCACACATAGCAGATACACTTAACGCCGGTTGTGGTATAAGCGATGAAAAGGTTGTCGGTTTAGTCGTTCGCCAGGGGCCGCAGCTTATTGAGCAATTGGTCAACTGGGGCGCCGATTTCGATACGACCGATGACCATGTCGCCACCACTCTCGAAGGCGGTCACACTCATGCCCGAGTCGCCCACGCTCACGGCGATGAAACAGGACAGATAATTGCAGAAACTCTAATAAAGAAAGTCAGGCAAAATTCGAATATAAAAATACTCGAAAACTTTTTTGCCGTTGACCTGCTTACAAATGACAATAAAGAGTGCATGGGGATAATCGGCCATGACAAACAAAGAGGCTTTCAGATAATCTGGTCCGCAAACACAATTTTGGCAACCGGAGGTGCAGGGCAACTATATCGAGAAACTACTAATCCCGAACTGGCAACCGGAGATGGAATTGCTATGGCTTACAGGGCAGGGGCTGTCCTGAGCGATTTGGAGTTTATGCAGTTTCATCCGACAACACTCTATATCGCAGGAGCTTCGCGCGCCTTAATAACTGAAGCGCTCCGGGGAGAAGGAGCTGTTCTTTTGGACAATAATGGCGACGCATTTATGAAAGGCTATCACGAATCCGCAGAACTTGCACCGCGTGACATTGTCAGCAGGGCTATACTCTCCCAAATGCTTAAAACCAAGTCGACCCATGTTTATCTGGACGTTCGGCATTTCGACAAGGAACATTTTACCAAAAGATTTCCCCGGATTAGCGAGCTATGCGAAAGCTTCGACATAAACATCTGTAAAGATTTAATTCCTGTCCGGCCAAGTGCACACTATATAATCGGTGGTGTAAAGACAGACAGCACAGCTAAAACAAGCATCGAAAACCTTTACGCCTGTGGGGAAATAGCCGCTACAGCCCTACATGGTGCAAATCGGCTCGGAAGCAATTCACTGCTCGAGGGCCTGGTTTTTGGCAAAATAGCCGCCCAACAGGCCTCTAAGAACGCAAAAGCAGGTACTGTCTATAGCAGGCACCCTTTAATAAAGTACCAAATACCTCACTCAGGCCGCACGCTACTCGATGCTGCTGATATTAGAAACTCTCTTAGAGCCCTTATGTGGAGAAATGTCGGCATTACCCGCAAGGCCCGTCCCCTCTCCGAGGCACAGGAGATTATCGCTTTCTGGCAGCGATATGTTATGGACAAAATCTTTAATTCCCCGCAGGGTTGGGAATGCCAGAATATGCTCACCGTTTGTCAGCTTATGGCACATTCTGCACAGATGCGCAAAGAAAGCCGGGGTGTTCACTTCAGAAGCGATTTCCCCGAAACAGATGATAAACAGTTCAAAAAACATATCGAAATTACACGCTAATAACTGGAAAATAAACCAAACTTTTGTTATAATACGTTCGTAATTAGCGCTATATAATAAATTAAAAGAGTGGGTCGGACGGTCGCCGGTCTCATTGAAACCGGAGGAAAGTCCGAGCAGGACAGGGCACGGTGGTGGTTAACAGCCACCCGGGGTGACCCGCGGGAAAGTGCCACAGAAAATACACAGCCGATGACTTCGACTTGTCGGAGAACAGGCAAAGGTGAAATGGTGCGGCAAGAGCGCACCGCGGTATCGGTGACGGTACCGGCAGGGTAAACCCCACCGCCTGCAAGACCAAGAAGCTGGTGCTCGGCCCGGGCATTACCAGCGGGTAGGTCGCTTCAGAGCCAACTGGCAACAGTTGGCCAAGTTAAATGGCCGTCTCTCGCCAGAAATGGCGGGAAACAGAACTCGGCTTATAGACCCGCTCTTTTTATTCTTAAATATACACGATGTTAAGCAATTATGGCAGAGAGAGCCAGTTTTCGTAGCTTTTATCGGCGCCACACACCAAACAAGTCCAGTCCTCCGGTAAATTCTTAAAGCTGGTACCGTGGTCAATTCCATGTTCGGGCTCACCCAAAAACGGGTCATAAATATATCCACATTGCAAACATTTATACCTCTCATGACCTATTGTTTTTTTAATGAACGAGCCTAATCTCATCTTGACCATGACAACATCGTCCACAACAACCATTTGAATTTTGCCTTTAGCAAAACTAAGGTGGTTGAAATCTAAAACGTCCTTTTGGTCTAATTTTATTGCCAGGGCGGGGGAAACATCCAGCTTAACCAGCACTGTTTCCAATCCCTGATTGATAAGCATTCCGGAAACAGTAATTATGTTATTATCTGCACTAAGTTCCTCTATATCACTGTGAGCATACTCCTGGACCTGTCGCAGTATTTCGATTCGCCTTGCATTTTCATTGCTGTAAGGTTTATCAAGTATTTCACTTTCCAATACTATTTCACAGTCAAAACTAAGGCCTTCCCAGGGCTCAGTAAACAATCTCTTGGGTCTTTCATCCACTATAAGCAGATACTTCCGCATTGCCGTCATCTCATCCTCGTTGAACGCAACCATATTAAGCCAGCTTTTATAGCCCTTTTTCTTCTCCCCCACCGAAGCAACTACACTTTTGCTCTGGCTGAGCAGTCCATATTCCGGCTGGTGAAGAACGGTCAATACATCAGCGGCATTGCTCTTCTTTAATTTCGTCAAAGAATAGCTCGAAAATACCTGTTCGTCCGATGGGGGGCCTTCCGGCTTTAAGAAACCAAAGAAATCTCCCGAAAGCGAACAACCACACAAACCGCAAAGAAAAACAGAAGTAAAAAAGTAAAATATGCTGCTCTTTACATTTAAACTTTCACATTTAACGTTCGATTTTGTCAATCTCATTTTCTTTTTTCCTGTTTTCTTTTTTCGGAAATATCAGGCTTCTTTTGAGTCTATCCACTTCATCATCTTGCGTAATTCTCTGCCGACGGTTTCCAACTGGCAGTCGTGGTCTTTTTCGTACAGTTCGTTAAACCTCTTCAGACCGCCCTTGTATTCATCCACCCATTCTTTGGCAAACTGACCGGAGGTAATCTCAGACAGAATCTTCTTCATTTCAGCTTTGGTTTGTTCCGGGATAATCCTCGGCCCACGGGTCATATCGCCGTACTCGGCGGTATTGGAGACGCTGTATCTCATGTAATTGATTCCGCCCTGATACATAAGGTCCACAATAAGTTTCACCTCATGCATACATTCGAAGTAGGCGATTTCCGGCTGATAACCCGCCTCTACAAGCGTCTCAAAGCCCGCTTTAATAAGCGAAGTCAGCCCGCCGCAAAGGACGCACTGCTCGCCGAACAGGTCGGTTTCGGTTTCTTCTTTATAGGTGGTTTCAAGAACGCCGGCTCTTGCGCCGCCGATTCCGTTTGCCCAGGCAAGAGCAATCTCTCTGGCATCGCCGGTAGCATCCTGCTCGACTGCTACCAGGTTCGGCACGCCGCCGCCTTTTACAAATTCACTGCGAACCAAATGTCCGGGCCCCTTCGGAGCTATCATAATCAC
>CAZIKS010000112.1:0-12234 GCA_964539795.1 uncultured Pirellulales bacterium | reverse complement strand
TTTCACAGGCATAAAACCGCTTATTATCGGATTTTCCCTTGGTATTTGAGGCTGAATCGGATTTACTTAAATGTAAAGGCGGACACCAACGGGAATATTCATACTTGTCAGGCGTCGAGTTTTCTCGCCATAAAAGAAAAGTTGTAAGGCTGGTTCGGCGGAGGTTCGCAAGAAGAAACTAATGGCTGTGCAGTGCTTGTTTTTCTGCAAAGAAAAAAAAGGAAGGAGAGTTGAATTATGGTATGTGTGTCCGGCAGATTGCCCCAGGCGCACGAATCACTTTTGTTGCAGCAGGGTTGGTTTTCTTTTTTGGAGCCATTCCGGCAACTGCTCTCGGGTGACGTTTTCCCATAACCCTTTATTGCGGCTGCGTGCGCTGGCTTCCAGTTGTTTATAATTTTGGTAAAAGCTGTGGCGGAATCGCAGGTCCGCATAGGCGAAACCATCCGACAGCAAAACTTCATTCAGGAATCTTCTGTCGGGCAATTGGACGTAAGCTAACAGCCTGCCGTACTTGCCCCTTGTGCGGTGTTTTTCGAGATAGACGGTAACCTGTTTTCCAAGAACTGTTGTTGATGTGAATTCGGCGGCTTGCGGACCAAAATAGCAAACCCCCTTTTGAGGGTGCTTGCTTTCGGGGGTGTCGATTCCCCAAAGCCTTATTCGCGTGGTCTGGTGTTTACCATCGGGAATATCTATATCGATGGTGTCACCATCGACGACATTTGCAACGGCGAAAGTTTTGCCGTGATACTTTTGGAAGTCATAATTTAGTACCTGATTTTCAGATTCGTCAGGCTGCTGCCATTTATGACTTGCAGGGCTGTGGTCAAACCAGATAAATACGGCAGCGGCCAGCAGGCAGAAAACGACTATGGCGTTCCGCCGGCGCCTGCCCATTGCATAAGTGGTTTTGTTTTTATTGTCTCCCATAGCTCTCACAGAAAAGACAGGTAATTCTAATGCTGAATTATTTTTCTCTGTATGCTATGCGCTCTTAGTGGTTAGTCAATTTTTTAATCAAAGACTCAGCTGCTGACCTTTTTTCGTTTTTCAGCCGGCTTGTCCAACTCAAAAGCCGTGCAAACTGCCTTGAGGGCTTTTTGAGCCTGCTTTTTGTCAACGATACAACTTATACGAATTTCACTGGTGGTAATAGAATCAATATTGACCTTAGCTTTTGCCAGGGCGCCAAACATCTTATCGGCCACACCGTAATGGGTTCGCATACCAACGCCAACTACGGAAACTTCGGCGATATCATCGCGAATGAAAATACTTTGGCAATTTACCTTGTCTTTAATTTGTTCTGCGGCTCTCCTGGCAGAGGGCAGGTCCGATGTTCCGACTGTAAAGGACAGGTTTGCCTTTTCGGGACTGATTTCCGTTTGAACGATGTCATTTACAACCACCTTTGCCTTTGCCAGATGAGAAAATACTTTTGCGGCGTTGCCGGGTTTATTATCAACTTCCACAAGTGTTATTTTTGCCATTTTTTTCTGAATGGTAGCTCCCGAAACCACCAGGTCTTCCATTTGTGATTCTTCTGAGGTAATCATTGTTCCCTCCGTTTTCTGGAGACTGCTTCTTACATGGATTTTAACGTTATATTTTTTACCAAACTCAATAGCACGACTGTGCATCACACCGGCACCAAGACTCGCCAGCTCGAGCATTTCATCATAGCTTATCTGGTGCATTTTCACGGCTTTTGTGAATATACGCGGGTCCGTGGTGTAAATCCCGTCGACGTCGGTATAAATTTCGCATTCTTTAGCGCCGAGAACCGCAGCCAAAGCTACGGCACTTGTATCAGAACCGCCTCTGCCGAGTGTAGTTATGTTTTCATTTTCATCCATACCCTGAAAACCTGCGACGAGAACTACTTTGCCTTTATCCAGTTCTTTATTAATACGCTCGGCCTCGATACTTTTTATACGCGCCTTCGTATGGACGCTGTCGGTAATCATACGGATTTGCCTGCCGCTAAAGCTGATGGCTTTATACCCCATTTCTTCAAGAGCCATAGCAAAAAGCGAGACTGTTTGTATTTCGCCGGTACTGAGCAGTTGGTCCATCTCGCGTTCCGGCGGGTTGGGATTAAGCTCCAAAGCATCGGCAATCAGCTGGTCGGTCTGTTTTCCGCGGGCAGAAGCAACCACCACAACCAAAAAGCCGTCTTTGACCGCTTTGATTACACGCGATGCCGCCCTGCGAATCTTCTGTGCATCGGCCACAGATGTGCCGCCAAATTTTTGTACAATTATCGCCATACTCAACCGATTAAAAAACCGTTTTTAAAGTCCGACAAATTCAGATTCAAGCAGTATAGCAGTATTCAAAATACGCTGCTATTGTTTTATTCTTATAGTATCTTTCTTGAAAACTAATATTATTCCGTATTTACAAACCTTAACATTAACCTTAAATCAGTTCAAATTCAATTCTCGCTCATTTATTTTTCCCTCTGCTGCAAAAGAACAACCGGAATTACCCGGGCGAATTCGCCTCGGGGCTGATAACGCGAATCTCGATTGTTTTGAATATACGCTTTGCCGTTGTAACATCTTCACTGACCGGCTGTATCGTTTTGTCGTCGGGGCTGTTGAGTACGGACTGGCCGTAAAGTTGCGGAACAATTTTTTCACCGGGATTAGCGATGATTTGGCCACGGTAAATCAGCGCCGGCTGGCCGACAAAGTCCCAATCAACGGTTTTTGCCTTTTCGTCCTGCTCTTTGTATTTAGCATTGAAATCGCCGGCGAGGTTAACCTCAATCCAGCATATCCATTGGCTGCCGGAGGCGACTTCAATACTGGTTTTGAATTGCTCCTGTTGTGGAGTGGCCCCTGTTACAGTATCCGGGGCGGGGTTGTCAAAATCCGGCGGTCCGAGCTTATTGTGTTCCTGCTGGAACACTTCGAACCAGCGAGGCAGAGCGCCTTTTCGCTCGGCCGTACCTATCCAATCGCCGGTACCGGACCGGTAGGTAACAAATACTGTTTGCAGCCGACCACTTACAGGTTCTTCGAGCCAGATAGCAAACTGTGCCGGTTCACTAAAAGGAGTAAGAAACGGCAGTTCCATATCCTGATTTATGTCAAACTCAATCAGAACAGGGCCGGCAGGCTGTGATACAACTTTGGCCTGCTCCTTTCTAATTTGGCAGGCTGGCACTATTACTAACAGAGCAGTTAATACAAATATCGCAAGAATTATCCAGTTTGGCAATTTCATAACACATCTCCCGGCCTTAAGTGTTGTCTGTTCCTGTTCTCGATAGTCATATACTGTTTTCTACACCTGGTCGGGAATGTAATATGGCTTGCGATATACCGGTTTGAGAAGTTTGTTGGCTTCGTCGCTGTTTACAAAGATTTCGGTTTTGGCATTAAAGATGAGTTTTTGATTGCCTGCACGGTAAGCGAGGTTGCCTAAGTGCGACATAGAGGCACTGTAGTGGCCATACTCGATATCACCGTTGGGCAGTTTGCGTGAACGGATACAATCGATGAAGTTCTGATTGTGTAGTTCGTCAGGATAATAACCATATTCATAATCAACAACCTTGCCGTCACCTTCAAATACCTGCCAGCCTCCGCCCATCCGACCGACGTACATCATTCGTTTTGTGCCGTAAATCTCGATTCTTGTTGCATTTTGCGGCCAGTACGGGAATTTATCTCCGAAGCGCACATCTTCCTGAGATTTTTTGTTATATGGTGTAAAGTTCAACATCTCACAGGTCATAGTGAATTTGCCATAGTCATAGGTAACAACCTGCGTGTCAGGTGTTTGACGTTCGTCATCGTAAGCAAGACGCCCGCCGGCACAGTAAACGGCCTTTGGGTGCGGAGGCTCACCGAGCACCAAACGTGCCAAATCCATCTGGTGAGTAGATCCTCCGCCAAGCATTCCACTTGAATATTCCCAGTAACTTCCCCAGCCGCGATGCCGACTTAGATTATATGGAACCATCGCCGTCGGACCAAGCCAGCGGTCCCAGTCGAGTCCGGCCGGCGTTTGGCTGTCCGGGCGAGGTCTCCACCCGCTGCCGGGCAGCATATGGTATACCTTTACGTGCACCACCCTGCCGAGTTTGCCGCTTTTGATATACTCCCTCGCCGAGAAGCCATACGTGGCGCTTCTGTTTTGTGTTCCACACTGGACAATTCTTTTATATTTGCGCGCGGCCTCGACCATCTTACGACTTTCCCAGATAGTTCGCGAGATGTTCTTTTCAACCATGACATCTTTTCCCGCCTGACAGGCCCAGACAGTAGCCAACGCGTGCCAGTGTTCAGGTGTCGCAATAACTACACCGTCCACATCCTTGTCGTCAAAGACCTCCTTCATGTCGATTATGCGTTTTGGGGCAAAGCCCTGAATTTCCTCCAGGCCCTGCATAGCCCAGCCGCCGCGACTATCGTCAACATCACAGATATATTTTGTTTCAACATTTTTAAGTTTAGTCATAGCCTGTATGACTACGCTGCCGCGTCCACCGGCACCTATCAAAGCCAGCACCACCTTCTCATTGGCACCAAGCACTCTGTGTGGGGCCAGTGAAACGGCTGCAACACCAAGGGCTGCACCACGAACCGAACTATTTAGAAACTGGCGTCTGTTTATATTTTCCATGGTTTCAGTTTTCCTTCGTTAAAAAAAGTTTTTTTATGAAGTGTTTAACTATATTTTCAATAAAAACTTGCGTTGTTATATTATACGATTCAGACCAAAAAGTGTTATCCGCTTTTCAAAAAATATTCCATCAGTTCAAAACCTTTGTTTATTTTGAATCCCGACCTTGCGGCGTTGGCTTCGCCGAAGTTTTTATGCAAAATGCCGCTGACATTAGTCCCTGCCATCGCAAAAGGAACCGGCTCGGCTGAATGAGCGCAGGTTCGGATGGGAGTCGGATGGTCGGGTGTTACGAGTATTTTCCAGTTATCGTAGCTTTGTAGAGCCTCATACACAGGTCCAACGATATACTTGTCGATTTGCTCGACGGTTTTTTTCTTCAGAGCTGCGTTGCCGTTGTGTGATGCTTCATCCGGCGCTTCTATGTGCACAAAAACGATATCATATTTATCGAGAGCCTCTATTGCGGCGGATGCTTTGCCTTTGTAATTTGTGTCGACAAAACCCGTGGCGCCCGGTACGTCTATCAGGTCAAACCCGATGAGTCTGGCCAAACCTCTTGCCAGGTCAACGCCGGTGATAAGCGCACCTTTGAGGCCGAACCGCTTTTCGAAGCTTTCCATTTGAGCCCTTTTGCCCTGTCCCCAGAGCCAAATGGAACTGACCTGATTTTCATCCAGGTCTTTTCTGATTTTATTGATGTCGTGATTGGCAAAAAGCTGCTGAACTCGAGCCATTAAGTCGATGAGGAAATCTGCTCCTTTGCCCCGGGGTAAAATCTTTTCTATTGCAGTCCCTATGTAATCATGCGGCGGACAGGTCTGCACGTCAAAATCAAACTCTTTGAAGATCAACAAGTGTCTATAACTTACGCCGGTATAAAAACAAATTTGTTCACTACCTAACTGCTCATCCAGCTCTTTTATCAGTTTTGCAGCCTCTTCAGTAGAGATGTGTCCGGCGCTGTGGTCGGCCAGTTTACCGTCGGCGATAGTAACGAGATTACATCTGAAAACCCAGTCGCTGTCGGATAATTTGATATTACGTGCGACGGCTTCAATCGGCGCTCTGCCTGAGTAGTATTTTACGGGGTCATATCCCAGCAGACTCATCTGGGCGACGTCACTGCCGGGTTCCATATTTTTCGGCACAGTCCGGACAAGACCCTGCTTGCCGGAAGTGCTGATTTTGTCCATATTGGGTATCTCGGCGGCCTCGAGCACGGTCTTATTGCCAAATTGCTCCAGCGGCTCATCCGCAGCACCATCGGGAACTATTATAACATATTTAGCCACTAATCCCTGTCCTCCGGAATATCCACTATTCTTATACAAACCGGTTTTCCGTTGATAACATCCAATGCTTCCAGGTCTTTTAATGCGGCGGTGATGTTTTTCTGTTGCGTAGGATGCGTGATTATTACCACCGGAACGGTATTGTGGGGGCCACGTCCCTCTCTCTGCAATGCGCCGGATATACTTATCTGGTGGTCACCCAATACTTTGCTAAAGTGCGCCACTCCGCCCGGCTGGTCCTTGACCATCAATTTGATATAAAACCGGCTTATGATGTTATCGATTTTTTCTATTAACGAAACAGTCTCGCTGCGAGATTTTAGATGCAGATGACGAAAAGTATTGGCCGAATTGCCCAGAGCCACATCAATGATATCGGCAACAACCGCACTTGCCGTCGGCATCATTCCTGCACCGCGGCCATAATACATTACCTGTCCGACAGCATTGCCGAATACGCTGACAGCATTAAACGGGCCGTCCACTCGGCCAAGGGGGTTGTCTGCGGCAATAAAAGACGGGTGCACACGAAGTGAAATTTTGTTATCCTCGGTTCTTTGTCCAATCGCCAGCAATTTGAGGACATATCCCATTTCGCCGCCATAACGAATATCATCTTTTGAAACTGCTTCGATACCCTCAACAAAGATATCTTCGAGCGTAATGTCATAACCGAATGCAATGGAGGAGAGAATAGCCAGCTTGTGTGCGCTGTCACCGCCGCTGATATCCAGTGTTGGGTCGGCCTCTGCATAGCCTTTTTGCTGAGCCTGTGCCAGGGCCTCGGAGAAATCCTCGTTTCGGCTGGTCATATTCGAGAGGATATAATTGCAGGTGCCGTTGACGATGCCGTACATTGCCGTGATGTTGTTTGCGGCCAGTCCGGTCCTCAGCCCGGAAATAATCGGTATGCCGCCGGCACAACTGGCTTCAAAGGCTATACAGCGATTATTTTTATGGGCGGTTTCATAAAGCTCATTGCCGTGTTCAGCTAAGAGGGCCTTGTTGGCGGTAACAACGTCTTTGCCTGCTTCGAGCATTTTAAGCTGAATTTGTTTTGCTACCTCAGTTCCGCCAACCAGTTCGACACCGATGCTGATGCTGCCGTCTTCTAACAGTCTGTTTATATCATCAGTTAGAATTCCATCCGGCAGTTTTACCGGCCGAGCAGATTTCGTATCGACATCGACAGCGCAGGCAAGTTCCAGGCGCAGGCCTGTTTTGGCCGCTATGGAATCGGCTTCTTCGGTTATTATTTTTGCGACACCACAACCAACGGTACCAAAGCCGACAAGTCCGATTTTTACCTGTTTTTCAGCCATATTTTCGTGTCTCATAAGCCGCGATTCGTGTTTTGCTTTCTGTAGTCTACGAATTCAATAGAAAATAGTCAATAGGCAATAATCAATAATTGAGACATAGGGGTCGAGTAAAAAGCACCAAATAAAGCTTTACAGGCACATAAAACAAATGGAAATAAGAGTTGAGTAGGACTATAATTTGTAAACTGAACCGGAATGATAAAAGGGCAGATACTAAAATGGTGAGTATTATTGTAGGCGAAAGGACAGGGTTCTGATGAAAAAAATCATAGGGTTGTGTCTGGTTTTGATGATATTGATAGTGACCGGACGGTTTTTATCTTTGTAACAGTCTCAAGAGAGGCCGTATTCCGGGAAGTAAACCAGCAGTCACAATCAAAAACAATTGTGTTTAAAGAACAATTAAAACTTTTGTTTTGAGGAAGCGCTATGAGCAATATTTTACTGGAAGAAGTCGAGTACAAAGTCGAAGAAACCGGCTTTGGCATCTGGCGCCGATATGGATATATCAACGGCACCAGCTTTCATGAGTTCAAATCCCACGCATCTTTTGTGGGCCTGCCGCTGGTTCACTACACTTATGGCAAAAATCCTGAAACCGGCAGACGCGTTATCGCCAAAGGCGTTATTGCTGTGGGCAAACTGGCCTGCGGGATTGTTGCGATAGGCCACGCCAGTCTGGGGTTGCTGGCTTTTGGCCAATTGGCAGTCGGAGTCGTCTTTGGTCTTGGGCAACTCTCAACGGGCCTGGTGGCTTTGGGGCAGGCTGCAATTGCACTTATTTTCGGCTTAGGACAATTGGCGACCGGTTATATTGCTATAGGCCAGTTTGCGATGGGTACATATGTTCTGGCCCAGATGGGTTTCGGCGAATTTGTTTTGAGTATGAAGTGTGCCGACCCCGAGGCGATTGAGTTCTTCAAGGCACTGCCGCTAATCCGAAGCTTTATACCTTAAGCAAAAGTCATTACAGCAATTTTGTTCGGCGAGCATATTCGGGATCAGGCTTGCGCAGCACTTTCCTCCCGCCCACAAAAAACTGTCTTTAGTGGCAATCTTAAAAGACCAGGTTTACTTAAGTTCCTTGATGTAGATATTAGCAAACTGGATTGGGTCACCATGATTTTGCAGCAGGATGGGGCCGCGTTCAGGTATTCCCGGAAGCTGTGCCTGACGAATCACCGTCTTGCCGTTTAATACGACTGTAACCCTGTCACCGATAACAGTAATCTCAAATCGGTTCCATTTGCCGAGTGGACTATCTGCGTTTAATATTGGTGTTACAGCCTTTCGCACCTCGGCAGGCATAGTTTTATCATTTCGATATCCCCA
This sequence comes from uncultured Pirellulales bacterium, assembly GCA_964539795.1. GTDB lineage: Bacteria > Planctomycetota > Phycisphaerae > Sedimentisphaerales > Anaerobacaceae > CAZTKW01. The sequence continues at coordinate 3,644 of CAZIKS010000112.1, read as the reverse complement.
GAATTCGCCCGACCCTACCGGCCAGCACCAGATGTTGACCTGGCCTTTACCACTTCCTCGCAGGAATATGCCGCTGTCTCCGGCGTCGAAAATACGAATACGTATGTCTTCGCCGTTTTCATCCTTAGCGTATGTGCCGTCCGGCAGTACAACTTTCACATCATTCATAGTCGGGTCATTAATCTGGGGTTTGCGCGTAAGACGCCAGTCCACAATTAAGACAAAATTTTCAAATTCCTCCTCCGACTGCAAATGGTTTTTATATTTTTCGCTTTGTTCGCTTTGGCCGTCATATTCGAGAATATAGTTTTTAGCGAGCCAATGTCCCTTGTCGGCCACGGTCTGCTTCCATCCGCGAAGGTCCACGCCGTTATATAACGGGCGAAAACCTTTATATTCTTCAGCGACCAGTTCAGGGGGTGGATTGGAACCGGGCAGTTCGTGGATACGGATATTGCGGAAATGCACCTCGCTGCCTTCTGATTCGAGGCAGATATAACCTTTGCGAGGATTGAGCTGGAAAGCACGGGTGACGATTTTTCCGTTTACCGCCAGCGTGACGGTTCCATCCTTACTTACAACACGGTAATGGTTCCATTGGCCAGCAGGTTTTATTCTGTTTTCAGTAGGAAACGAGCGACTATAACCTACCGGCTTGGGATTATCCTGGGCCATAGTTGCACCGTGGATAGAAAATACGTCGCCTCCATTGCCGTCCATAACCTGGCACTCGACGGCGCGGGTAAACGGCGTTCCGACAGCAGTCAGTGCGTCCGAGTGAATGAATAAACCAGCATTACCCTTTTCCTTCATATGGCGGAACTCCAGTTCCAGTATGTAATTTTCGTATTGCTTTTCGGTTCGGAGCAGTCCCGTTGGAAATCCGGTGCAGATAATCATTCCGTCGTGTACAGTCCAGGTTTCCGGTGCGCAATTGATATTCGCCCAGCCATCGAGGTTTTTGCCGTTGAATAAAGACACAAGCTTCTCGTCACCAGCCTGCGAGACCGGCGATAGGCATAAAAGCACAACACAAACAGTAAACATAATCAGAAAAAAAGTATCAAACCGTTTCATTTGAAAGACTCCTTTCACTGTGTATACTTTGATAAATTATTTTTACATTAGATTAGTTTCGTTATCCCGGGCATTGCTACCGGCCTTACCGGCAGGTCACAGAATTCATACTTCGGGGGACTAAGGTCCAGTTTGGACGCGTTCATCGCCCAATTCCAGGAAATTTCTCTGCCGGTGTATCCGCTCATCCGGACCATAATGGTTGTTAGCGAACTTTCGGCGACACGCTTGCCCTCGTTGAGCGGTTCGCCGGAGCGGATGCCGTCGACCATATCGGTAAATTCCTGTACAGCCGGATTTGTTAAATCACCTTCATACTCGTAGGGATTTTCTCCTTCGATTTTCCTTCCAAGCAGCGACCAGCCTTTTGTGCCGACTATTCTTGTCGATGTTCTGTAGCCGCACCCGTCGATTTGGCGGCCCATATATGAGATACGAACGTCATTCGGATACTCTATCTCAGCTCCGAGGGTGTCGTAGACATTGCCGAACTTCGGGTCGGTTCGCACCTGTCGGCCTCCAATTCCAGCCACTTTAATCGGATGTGAACCTATCGCCCAGTTCATTTTGTCCAGTTGATGTATGTGCATTTCAGCAACAAAGTCGCCGGAAAGCCAGACATAATACAGCCAGTTGCGGACCTGATATTCCATATCCGACCAGCTTGGCTGACGCTCGTGATGCCACAGTTCATCGCCAAGTCTGTAACACTGCCCGGCAACAACCTTGCCGATAGCGCCATCGTGAATCCGCTTCATAATGGCTTTCTCTCGCAGTGAGTGGCGGCTCTGTGTACCGGCTACGATAGACAGGCCCTTCTGCTTGGCCAGTTCGGATGAAGCGATGAGTGAACGGACGCCCACCGGGTCCACCGCCGCCGGCTTTTCGATGAAAGCATGTTTTCCGGCTTCTATAGCAGCCTTTAGATGTATCGGGCGAAAATGCGGCGGCGTCGTCAAGATAACCATATCCACATCACAAGCGATGACCTTCTTATAGGCATCGAAGCCAACGAAAGTCGTTTCCGGGGTCACCTTGTATATCTGGTCAAAGGGCAGTTTTTTCTCAAGCATCCGTTCCTTGATTTTCTTCGGGGCCTCATCAACGCGGTCCTGGAACAGGTCGCCCATTGCCACAAGCTCGATTCCCTTGGACGACTCAGCACAGTCTGAAATCCCGGCCCTTGTGCCGCGATTGCCGCAGCCGATAAGCCCCACGCGGATTTTATCCGAGCCTCCTGCATAAGCATACCTTGAACCCGGCGCCAGGGCCGCCAGTGAAACCGCTGCTGCTGATGTCTTGATGAAATCTCTGCGAGAGAGGCCTCTTTTGTTTTTGTTTACCTTCTTTTCCATTGATAGTTCCTTTCAACAGGTTTATGTGCTTACAAAAAAATGTCAAATTAAAGATGTCACGGAACCGATAGTCTTTGGCTATCGGCAGTAGAAAAACAATCACACCAACTACGATGGCAGTTAAACTATGAAGGATAGCTGTAACCAGCGGCAAAGTCAAGCTATTTCGGCAGCATTATTCATAACCGGCATTGTTTTTCACATCGCAAAAACTCCTTTGGATTAACCTCATCCAGCTGCAACAAGCAAGCACAATAATTAATCTAATCCCTTGTTATTTAGGATTTTAGAGAAATCATCAGGGTCGACGAAGGCATTTAGGCCCTTTGGGTTGTGTTTGGTGAGCATTTTTATTGCAGCGGCAAATTTTTTATCCAGTCCGGCTATGAAACAGTCGGGATAGTCCGGCCCGTCATTTGGCAGCTGAATTTGATAGGCGTGGAGTGTCAGTCGCTCGATAAGCGGTTTTTCGGTCTGGCCCCTGCCAAGCCGATAGTCCGGTTTGAAATCAGAAAGGAAAAGAGGACGGCTGCTTCCATATAACGGGTCAATTTTCAAAGGCAGTTCGATACTGGGCAGGTGAACGCGTATCTGATGTGTTCGGCCGGTCAAAGGCTGTACCGCCAACAAGGCCATTGAGCCAAAATCAGCGAGGAGTTTCCAGTTAGTAATTGCTTCTTTACCTTTCTTCCGGGCGAGACACATAACGGCCGGATTCCTGCGATTTCGTGTCAGGCGTATATTAATGGAGCCTTGTTGTGAGCGAACAATGCCGCTTACAATTGCAAGGTAGATTTTTTTTACAAGTCTCTTCTCAAAATAGCCTGAAAGCGCCGATTGTGTTTGGGCATTCCCGGCTAAAATCATAACGCCGGAAGTGTGCTTGTCCAGCCGATGCACCAGGCGCAATCGGCCGGCAGCTTCAGGGCCTAATTGCTTAGTGAGGATGTCCAGAAGCTGGACGGCACCGCTGCGGTCTTTAGTTACCGATACGCTGGCAGGTTTATTGATGACAATAATGTCGTCGGCCGTTTGCTGTGCCTGAAGGGGGGCTTGATATATTAATTCGATTTTAGTTTTCGGCATTTATTTCCCTTTGAAACAAAAACTGCATGATAAAAAATTTGCCGGCAAATTGCTACAAGTCTCTGGTAATCGGACTTGCCCTTATTTGAAAAAATGACAGCCCACTTCTTTGCATTCCTTGACGGC
>CAZIKS010000111.1:0-12282 GCA_964539795.1 uncultured Pirellulales bacterium | reverse complement strand
AACGTATTTTATATTTTTTTGAAAGTTATTGGTTTAGTATTTGGGCAACACGCCCATAGGGGCGATGACACATAGGACAAAATGTTTTTTTGGAAGAAATTATCTCTGTTCATCTACAAGAATGGCTGGTCTAGACTCAAGAAAACTGCATTTTAGCCTCGTAAAACGAGGTTTTTGGATATGTTAAAGTCCAACACGCCAAACCAATCACCCCAACCATAACTGACCGGTTACTTTTTTTGTATTATTTTTCTTGCATTCCATCCATTCTAACCTATAATCGCCCGGCTTAGAGAAGACAAAGAAACCTCAAGGTTTTACGTTTGTCTACTCAAAAATGCTAAATAAGCATGGCCGGGGAAAAAACGGGGTGTAGAGAAGTATAAAACGCGGAGTCCTTTGAGATTCAACTTAGAAGAAAGGACAATTTAAATATGGGGTTTTATATATATCGTTTACTGTTTCAGAAAATTGTTAATCTTTTCAAAAAGGTGGAGGGCGGATGTAAAGTTTTGTTTAAGCGATTGGTACTAAACTAACAAAATGAAATTTTGGCTAAGCACAAGAGGCTTTCAAAGTACCAGCTATGTGCTTATGCAACAAATGAACAGGAGAGAGCAAAATGAAACAATTACTTTCATCACAAAAAAAAACCATATTATTTGCATTAGTTTTACCCGTATTTTTGGTTCAGAGTCTGGTATTGGCAGAAGACCCGCCAGCAAAAGCAACCGACCCGGTCCCAAGTAACGAGTCCATAGAAGTGCGGACCAACCATAACCTTTACTGGACGGCAGGTTCGGGGGCAACTTCGCACGATGTGTATTTCGGCACAAGTTCTCCGCCCGCATTCCAAGCTAATGTGACCGACCCCAACTATGAGCCAGGAGCACTGCAATACAATACTGTCTACTACTGGCGCATCGACGAAGTTAACAGCGTAGGAACGACAACAGGCGATGAGTGGAGTTTTACCACCCGGCCAACACCGATGGATATGTCAAGCTTTCATCTCAGAGGCGGTATGTTCCTACGCCCCGATGGCCACTGGAACATAGATTCTCCAGAGGGATTTCGGAATCTGGAACAAATAAAGCGTTTAGGTGGCGGGTGGATATCGGTACACATTAACGAGCATCAGGACAATGCCGCAACGATTGCCCCTTGGTATTACAAGTGGACACATTACCCGTCTGAAATAGAAGCGGCCGTCCAAAAGGCCCAGCAACTCGGACTAAAGACTATAATCAGACTTTCAAAACCGCAGGCATGGGAAAATGCCCTCGATGAGAACAAAGAGGAGTTACTCGATGAGACGGGATGGTTTGCCAACTATGTAAACTATGCCAACAAATATGCGGATATGGCAGAGGAATTCGGTATCGACCTTTTCGCCATCGGGAGTGAACTTGATGATGCCTTTCTGCAGGGATATGACAATGAATGGACGAGTATCATCAATGGTGTTCGGGCACGTTATAACGGCCCGTTATTTTTTACCATAGCAGGAAACGGTTTTCTCAAAAATGGGAACAGTGTTTCCTTCTGGGACCAGCTTGATTACATAGGTATAAACGCTTACTTCAAACTTACGATGATTGACCCCGATACCTGTATTTATACAGAAGCTGAAGGAAGTTATAGTCCAACTGTGCAGGAATTAATGGACCAGTACAATTGTGTTATGAACAATATACAGGATTTCCGTGAGTCGGCGAACCTTACCGATAAACCCGTTATCTTCGGTGAAGGCGGCTACAGGTCCACCGACGGGTGTAATATGAAGATAAAGGTCCCACCTATAGACCTCCAGCAGCAGGCCGATTGTATTAATGCAATGCTGAGCCAGGCACCAAGACGCTCCTGGTGGAAGGGTATGAATTACTGGAAGTTTGCAACTATCAATGGTGAAGGCGGCGAGTTTGATATAACACAGACAGTCAGAGGCAAAAAAGCCCAAGATGTCTTTGTGCATAACTATATGGCCATTGACCACTTCGAGCACTACGGGCATTCGGAAGGCGAAGCTGTCTCCGATAACTGGTTGCTTGTTAATGGAACCGCTACTATGAGCCTTGAAAGTACTGAAGTTCACGGCGGTGATAACAGTATGAAGGTCAGCTACGATACGACCTCTACGTATTGTAAGATTGAGCGGTCGCTTGGCGAACTTTCGGACTGGTCCGGCGATTACAGCCACATTACCTTGTGGTTTAAGGGCGACACAAACAGGACCGGTGAAGACCTTACGCTCAAAGTAATCGGCCCAACGGGCCTCATCGGCGAAACAGTTTACACCGGCGGCGCCGGTATAGCCGACTGGACACACTGGGAAATCGACCTTAATTCAGATATCACCGGCGGAACCGGCGATTTAAGTGCAGTTAAGTCAATCAGGTTCCACATGCCCAGCGGCAGTGGTCAGGGCACTTTGTACCTTGATGAAATAATGCGTCTGCCGGTTAAGGCAGTTCCAATCCATCCGTTTGATGGTGATACGGCTGTGTGTCTGGATGACGATATTTTCTGGCGATCCGGATATGAGGCCCAGTCACACAATGTTTATTTTGGTTTCAGCAGCGCAGCCGTAGATAACGCCACCACCGATTCGGATGAGTTTTTGGGCAATACCACCAACCCTAGCTTCTCTCTTGCTTGTATAGAGCCAAATAAGACATGCTATTGGCGTGTAGATGAAATAGGAGCTGATGAAACGGTTACCAAGGGCGACCTCTGGAGTTTTACCACAGGAACTTACTATATCAGCAGCGGGGATTTTGAAAAAGAAGAAGCAGGTGATAATGTCAAGGTCAGAAGACGATGGCAACATGTATCCGGTTCATCAATGGTTACCACTGTTGACAACAATGTGTCACACAGTGGGTCTCAGTCACTAAAATGGGAATATGACAACAGTGGGGGTATTTGTACAATTGAGCATAATCGTAATACCGGCTATTTGCAGTGGCAGAATGAAACTACAGGTCTCGGGATCTGGTTGAAAGGTAACGCTAACAACGAGGGAGATGTCGTCTTATCCACGATTCTTTGGGATGATACGATATCGTTACAGAAGACATTTACCAACGCTACAACAAATACCGCCTGGACATGGCTTGGTATAACAGAATCAGATTTTTCGCCGGAAGCTTTGGAAGGTGTTAAGCAGTTCAGGATTTCGATATCGCAGGCATCAGGTGCAAACCCCGGAGTTGTTTATATCGATGATGTAACCCGTCTGACCGGCAAACCCGTCTGGCCTACGCCTGCTGACGGAGCAATGGGAGTAGATGTGGAAGCCGACCTTCACTGGCAGCGGGGAACCGACGCAGACTCACATGATGTTTACTTCGGCACTGATGAAACGGCCGTTAGCAATGCCACCACCTCATCCAGCGAGTATATGGGCAACATCAGCAGCAGCAACTTTCATCTTAAGTACGCACTTGGTACGCTCGATGATAACACCGATTACTACTGGCGGGTTGACAGAATCAAAGCGGCTGTTACAACAAAAGGAGATGTCTGGAGCTTCTCGACCGGCGGAAGTTCAGGACCGCCACAGCAAGCAGAATTTAACCCGACAGATGACTCCTATTGCAAGCAAAATAGCTCTACCAGCAATTACGGAACTAACACAAAGCTTGCCGTAAGGAACGAGTCCACAGGCGCAGGTCTGCGTTCCTTCCTGAAATTTAATGTTTCCGGTATCGGAGATACTGTCACGGCCGCTACACTAAAGCTTTATTCGGCAACTGTCGCTGCTAATGTCACCGCACATGCCGTGGCCGATACATCATGGTCGGAAAACACCATAACGTGGGAAAATATGCCTGACCTTGGCACTGCGCTGGACACTCTTGCCGTTACTCCGGGCACCTGGTACTCATTCGATGTAACAGACAACATAACCGGAAACGGTGAAGTTTCATTCGGGTTGGATACGGATTACACCGGTGGAGATTGGTATCACTTCAACAGTAAAGAGGCCAGCAACATTCCCGTCCTGGTTATAACGTACTCTTCCGGGCAGCCCCAACCACCGGGACAGGCAAGCAATCCCAGTCCAACAGACAGTGAAACCAATGTGAGTATTAACGCTGATTTAAGCTGGACAGTCGGCTCAGGAGCTACATCTCATGATGTGTATTTTGGCACCAGTAGTCCCGGGGCATTCCAAGGCAATCAGACAGCCACAACATTTGAGCCGGGCACAATGAATAACGATATGACCTATTACTGGCGTATTGACGAGGTCAACGGTGAAGGCACAACCACCGGCGTTGTCTGGAGTTTCACAACTGAAGCTGCAGCACCACCTCCGGGACAGGCGAGCAACCCAAGCCCTGCCGACAGCGCTACGGATATAAGCATCGATGTGGATTTGAACTGGACAGCCGGTTCAGGCACCACATCTCATGATGTGTATTTTGGCACCAGTAGTCCCGGGGCATTCCAAGGCAATCAGACAGCCACAACATTTGAGCCGGGCACAATGAATAACGATATGACCTATTACTGGCGTATTGACGAGGTCAACGGTGAAGGCACAACCACCGGCACTGTCTGGAGCTTTACGACTGAATCGGCTCCCCTGGCTTTGCCGTGGAGCGATGACTTTGAGACCGGTGATTTCAGTAATGGCTGGACGACCCAGAACGGTTACGCCACTGTTTCGTCCAAGGCCGAATATGAAGGCACATATGGAGCGAAGCTGGCCTCTACAACCTGGATGGAAAAGGCTATCGACACCACCGGTTTTACAGGCATACATGTCAAATACTATCGCAGGACATATGCTTTCGATTCCGGTGAATACCTGTATGTCGAGTACTATGACGGCAACCAGTGGAATGAGCTTGAGGCTGCTCAGACAAATGATTGGGGAAGCCAACAGGACAAACTGTGTGGTTCCGGCGCCGACAACAACTCAAGCTTCAAGATAAGGTTCCGCACAAATGCCAACAAGACCAATGAGTGTGCTTATGTGGACCTTGTTGAGGTTACCGGAACAGCACAATAAATGTAAAATCACAACAGGGGTGTAACATTGCTACATTAAAAAAGCGTGGCGGCCTGCCAGCCGTCACGCTTTTCTTGTATACCAAAACTTTCACGCTTAGAATTCATAGAAAAATTGTACATAAAACTGCCGTGCAACTTCATCACCCGCTCCTTCATCATGAAAATGGTCGGTAAGGTTTGTAAAGCCCAAAGCAACTTCCGCACTGTTGTTCCATATCCTCTTAGCCAACCGCACGTCAAATCTGCAGTACGGATCCACCTGACTGCCCCCCGGATTAAAATAAGTGTCATACCAGTAAAGCTGTGTATTCAGAGTAGTAGAATTATCAAGATAAAACCGGTTGGTCAAACCGACCTTGTGCTGCGGCACCGAATAAACTGTCAGGTAGCCATCCGAATAACTACTCAACTCTTTTTCATCTGTCTGATGTTCATAAACGTGAAAACCCCGGACCAGCCACCACTTGTACGGTTTCCAACTAAGAGCAGTCTCAATACCATACGTTTTTATATCATAAGCATTATCAAACTGGTTGTTATTTTTGTTTGGTCCTATCTGGGCAATCAAATTATCATGCTCGTTCCAAAATCCTTCTATATTCAATTCGAGATTATCGGCCAATTGCCCCCTGTAGCCTAACTCATAAGAAGTCAATGTTTCGTTCCACAAATCTCTATTACCCTGTATAACGCTCCCTTTGTCCTCATTAGCAAATTCCTCTCTAAGTGTCGGTCGTCTAAATGACCGAGAAACAGCTCCTCTGAGGAAATGCTTCGGCTTTATTTCCCATACCAAGGCCGCTATTCCGGCCCAGTCACCGTGAGTTAACTCGTTGTGATGCAATCGTCCGCCAACCGTAAACCACAGGTTATCGGCAAGAGTAATCTCATCCTGAATAAATATACTCACCTGGTCGTTACTAAAATCGTCAGGATTTGCAATGTCCGTAAAGGTACCAAGCGGCCGCATGTGCATGGTATCGCGGATATAATCAGCCCCCCAGACGATCCCATGATTGTCACTTACAAAACTGTGCTCGATCTCAATCATATCCTCACGCGTACGACGGTCCTGCTTAGCAGGTATATCACGGTCGTAAAAACTTTCAAACCATCTTATGGCCAATTTACTGTCGTCCGACAGTATCTGCTCCAATGACATGTTCATATACTGGTATCTAAATCTTCTCTCAGTAACATTGTCGCCGTTGCCAACATTATTACCCGAATGTCCACCCGAGAAAGTAAGCACTTTATCGTCGCTGAGTTTAAGTTCGAACAAACCGGTCGCCATAAACTTCCGGTGCTCATCATCGTACGCCTCACCATGGTCAATGCCCAAACCGTTATCGTGAAACCCGCCTACTGTGCTGCGCCACATCAACGGCCCGTTAGTTCCCCCATAGCGTATATATCCCTGCTGCAGGTCACGATTGCCGAAACCGCCGTAACCAAAGAATCCCTGTGTATCAGCCGGTTTCTTCGTTATAATATTTATCACGCCGTTAATGGCATTAACACCCCACGTCACACCGGCGGACCCGCGAATCACTTCTATACGCTCGATATTCTCAGGAAACACGGGCAGAAACTCAAAATCAAGCCCACCTCCGTACGGCTCATACAAAGGCCTGCCGTCCAGCAGGACCAGCATCCTTCGTGAGGCCGTTATAGCGAAACCACGTGCGCTGACGGCCACCTGTTCACCCCTTTTTACCGCCACGTCCATACCAGGCACTAACCGGAAAAGATCGCCCATTTTTGTCACTCCGGCCTGTCGGATATCCTCTGCAGTTATAACATACATCGCGCTGGTCGCCCGTGTCAAAGGCTGCGGCCGCCGAGCTGATGACGTTACTTCTACATTCATCAACTCCTCAATAGACATCTCAAAATATTTTATTTGCTCATCCGCCTCCTTTTTCTCAGCTTCAGCCGCTACTACCGTCCCAGCCGACATTAAAATACACAACGCCGCTACAAACCAAAATTTACAAGTCAAAATTTCTTTTCCTGTATACATAACAATAATCTCCTAATTTAACTATTTGACCATCCAACCAACTTTGCTTTTGAGGCTTTTTGGCTCTGTGTCTGTATGTCAGGACTTATTTTCTGCGAGAATTAGCCTTGATTTGAATCATAAATTCACTCCGCGTTTTCCGCGCTCTCAGCGGTTAATTCCACCCCTGATGTTGCCCCAATATTTATTTTCTTATCAGATACTCCTTTAAGTTATTCAAAAAAAACATTTACAAATCTCTCATATCTTCCTTTATTTAATCGGCCAAAAACCATCTCTACTAAAAAAATTGTCAAATTCCTAAAAATTGAAATATTTTTGTTTTTTAAGATGTTGTAACTGCCCTTTTCAGTATTGATAACGGCCTTTGTGTAATATTATCGAACTTTGAACACAATAAACAACTATATGTATGCAAATCAAAATGAATGAACAATAAAACAACCTGCCGTCGGGAAAAACAACCCTGAGATTTACAAAAACAGTTTTTTAGTATTGATATGAAAGTTTTCCGAACAGTAAACCACATAAGATACGGCTAAATAATATTGAGTTCTCTTGTTTACTTTTACAGTCAAACTTTTTTTATCAAATTCACGCCTGAAGAAAACAGTTCCAATGTGTCTTCAAGAACCTATCTCAACAGTATTGTTGGCTTTTGACTCAGGATGCCAGTTCTTGAATTACGGCATCTATATGTTAAAAATCACCTTCACCAAGCCACTAATATTGACAACCTGCCGCAAAATCTTATAATTAGTCTATATAAGGGTTTATCTGTATGAATGCTGAAAACAAAAAAATGCTTTTATTAAGCTGTAATCGACAGTAAACTTAGTTGCAGCACAATGAATGATATTAATATAAACTTTTGGAGTTAATACTAAATTATGGCCACGGAACAACCTATCAGTACACACATAAGTCCCGGCCATGAGCCTGAGTTGAACAAGTTTTTCAGAGCTGCTATAAAAACCCAGGCAAGTGACCTGCACCTGAAAGTCGGTCAGCCTCCGAAACTGCGACTCTACAGTAAGTTAAAAAATACCACCGGTGAAATTATGACCAGGGAAACTGTGGAACGTCTCGTCTTTGAGATACTAAGTCCGGCTCAAAAGGAGTTTTTCATTAAAAACGGCACAATCGACTTCGCTCATGAAATTAGTGACGAAGACCGCTTCCGCATCAACATCTTTCGCCAGCGAGGAGTTATCAGCCTGGCTGCAAGACGCGTAAGCTCAAATATCCCCGCTTTTGAAAGTTTGCATCTGCCGATGGTAATACAAAATATAGCCGAAGGCAGCCAGGGAATGGTTCTCGTTGTAGGCCCGACCGGCTGCGGAAAAACCACAACTATCGCATCGATGATAAACTACATAAATCATACCCGCTCCTGCCATATAGTAACAATCGAAGACCCCATTGAATATATTTTCAAAGACGACAAAGCAATCGTCTCACAAAGGGAAATTGGTATCGATGTGAAGGACTTTGAAGAGGCCTTAAGAACTTTGATGCGACAGGACCCCGACATTGTCTTCGTCGGCGAGATGAGAGATTCCAAAACCGTAACCGCAGGAATGAGAGCCGCTGAAACCGGCCATCTTGTTTTCGGAACGATGCACTCGGCAAATGCCTCACAGGCGGTTCAAAGACTTTTAGACCTGTTCCCACAAAGCGAGAGAGACCTGACAAGGCAAACCTTAAGTCTGACAATCAGGGCCATCATCAGCCAGGTATTGATACCCAGTATCAAGGAAGGTATCGATAGAATTCCTACTGTTGAGGTGCTTCTTGCAAACTCAACCGTCAAAAAACTGATTTCTGAAGAACGTGAAGGCGATTTACCAAGTGTTATACAAAGCTGTCAGAACGAAGGGATGCAGGACTTCACAAATAACCTTTGTGAACTGGTGAAAAATGGCAGCATCGACCCGAAAGATGCGTATCATTATGCACCTAATGTGGAAGAGCTGAAAATGGCTCTAAAGGGCATCAGAACCAGCACCAGCGGTATATTATGAAAATTCTTTTGGTTTATCAATGGAGTATCTTATGCCGGTTTTACTTTTGACCTCTGTCGAATACAGCAGCTATATATCTCCGTTCAAACTTCTTATTTTTTTGGTTTTCTTTTTTCTATGGCTGCTGCTGGTTACATGGGTATACAACGATGCCAAAGGAGTCGGAACAAAAGAATTGTTCTGGACTGCTGTTGTCTTCGGCACAGGAGCCGCAACAATCATAATTTGGTTGATTCTTCCTGTTTTCATCATCGGCGTTTTGTTCTGCCTGATAGCCGTAGCAACAGCCTCTCTCGGTTATGTAACACACCGCAACGCCCTTGTTATGGATTCCGAACGTGTTTTGACCGTCGAGCACATCAAAGGACTGTTTGTAAACGAACAAAAAAAAATCGAGACACTCAAAAGTTTCCTTTTCATAACAGCCAACAATAACGAAGTACCTACGCCTGAATCAAGAACACCCGAATTCTTCGGCTACAAAACAGCTTTAGACATCTTCAAAGACGCTGGTTGGCGAAGAGCGGACATCATCATGTTTTCACCGACTCCGCATGACTACAGTGTAGTATATTACGTCGACGGTGCAGCCTTAAAACAACCATCTATTCCCAAAGACCAGATGGAGTATTTCAGCCACTTTGTAAAAAGTCTTGCCGATTTGGACATCAATGAAAAACGAAAACCACAAAAAGGAAAGTTCACAATACGCCGCGAAAAAGAAGATACTCAATGGGAGTTAACCTGTGCCGGTTCAACCGCCGGTGAACAACTCAGACTAAAACAAATAACAAAACACGACTTGATGAGATTAAAAGACATCAACCTGACAGCCGAGCAGTACGAACAGCTAAGTGAAACCAGCGAATTAAAACAAGGCCTTTTTATCATCGCAGGCCCCAAAAAAAGTGGTGTAACAACCACATTTTATGCTTTGCTAAGGGACCACGACGCCTTCATTAACAGCATAAACACCCTCGAAAGGAAACCATCCGCCGACCTGCCGAACATAACTCAGGAGGTTTTTTCCCTCGGTGATACGAGTATAACCACATATGCAAAAAAACTACAGGCAATAGCAAGAATGGGTCCAGACATCGTTGGTGTCGCTGACTGCCAGGACGCCGAAACAGCGAAAGTCGCGGCCGAAGCCGCCAAGAACGGAAAAATTGTTTATCTTACACTCGAAGCGGATAATGTAACAAAAGCCATCGGCAAATGGATGCAATTGGTAGGCGACAGAAATCTCGCTATAGACCCACTGCTGGGTATAAGCAACCAGCGATTGCTCAGAAAACTCTGCGAGGAATGCAAGCAGGCTTATGAGCCAAACAAAGAAATTCTAAAAAAGTTCAACATCTCACCGGATAAAGCAAAGGTATTTTACCGCCCCGGCAAAGTCCAGTATGATAAGCATGGAAAACCAAGGCCTTGTGAAAATTGTCAAGAAACCGGGTTCGTCGGCAGAATGGCCGTTTTTGAAATGATTATACTTAATAACGAGTTGAAAAAAGGTATAAAGCACGCAAAGTCATTATCAGAAATTGATGCGCATTTTAAAAGTGCGAAAATGCTTTATCTGCAGGACCAGGCGCTGCAAAAAGTTATCAGTGGAATTACAGCAATAAACGAAATGGTTAGAATATTCTCGAAAAAGAAGAAAAAACCGGAACAAAAATCGTGAGCAATGGTTCGCCGATATTAAATCGAATCTTCGGCTACGAAAAATTGGAGACATTGTAATGAGCTTCTTAATTATATTGGTAATAATTTTAGGCTGCGTCGCTTTTCAATACTTTAAAGGCACGCTTTTTAAATCATTTGCTGCGATAATAATTGCTATTTGTGCAAGCGCAGTTGCGTTCGGTTACTTTGAGCTTTTGGCAAAACTTATCATCAACCGTAGTGAAAACGCCAAACTCATACTCTGGGCTCAGTCCCTCTCTTTCATAGTGTTATTTATTTTGACTTTTGCCATCCTTCAAACCTGTACTCTTCAACTAATCCGAAAGCCTGTTGAACTGGAACTTCTCCCTGAACGAATTGGACGGGTCATATGCGGAATCTTTTTGGGACTCATTATTTCCGGTTCCCTGCTCACAGCCCTTGCAATAGCTCCGCTATCAAACAAGTACCCCTATCAGCGCTTTCAACCAAAGACCCCCAACGCTGACAAACCAAAAAGAGCGTTCTTAAATGTTGACGGCTTTGTGACCGGTTTTTTCAGTCATATAAGCAATGGCAGCTTAAGTGGAAAAAGAAGCTTCGCTACTTTCCATCCGAATTTCCTCGATCAGGTATTCTTAAATCGACACGAACCAGCCGACGACATATCAATTATAACCATCTCTGATGCAATAGAAGTACCAAAGAAAAATGCTGCCTGGCTGGCACCTGAAACCATAAGAAACACCGACGATACGGCAGTATCTCCGAAAAACGGCCATACTCTTACGATAGTGCGGGTGGGAATAACAACCAAGGCAATAAAGACAGGCGGGACTTTCACATTGGCTCAATTAAGATTGGCCTGCAATGAAAAAAACAGCAAACACCGCCTTACTGGAAAAGCCAAAAACGTTTATCCCATAGGGTATCTAAGAACTGCCGACCATTTACAAAAAAAACAATTAAATGACCGAATAACAATAGAACGTTCCGACATTAGCGGTGGTGTTAAGTGGCTGGACTTTGCTTTTTACGTACCAAATGATTTTGAACCCGTTCTCCTCGAGTTCAAGCAAAACTGTGTTGTCGAAGTGCCGCCTTTAGTAGCCTCCGAACAGGTCGAACCCACAGCTACTTTTATTCAAAAATCTGCTTGCGCAACAACTTCAGCAGAACTCAAGCCTCTCAGTTCGACTAAAGTTTATGGCGTTGAATTAGGTACAATGTCCAAATTTCTGGCTGGCTTAACATTAAAAATAAACGACCCCAACCAGTGGCAAAGTGCACAGACAGAACGAAGTATAAAACCTGCTCAGTTCGAAGGTGACAAAATTAAATACGTAAGAGCCGAACTAAAACAGATTGAAATACCCGAAACTGACGCAGGACAACCTCGCAGAAGACGTACCGGCATCTCAACGATGTTCGAACCTCTTGAAGGCTATATTTTACTCTCGCTAAAATGCAACAACCCTGCCGCAGGTTCCTCTTTGAAAGTTGAAGAACTACCCGTGCTTGTAGAAATATCAGGACTGATTCACC